>NZ_CP183210.1:0-249248 GCF_048517045.1 Alteromonas sp. OM2203 | reverse complement strand
ACAATATATACCGTTATAACTAATTTAGCTTAACAGCATAAACAATAATCCAACAAATTTCATCAAAAACAATCATATTACGTCAGCACCAATCCTCCTTGAATAAGCAGTGAGTCAACTTCTGTCGTATCGGCTTTACGTCAAACATCAACTTTACTTCGCTTATTCAGTTGAATTAGGTCAGAAATAGCGTTAATTTTTTTAAACGGCAACTTAAGACTAAATCCGAAATCACTATTTGTTTTAACAACAAATAGTACTGAAAGTGCCTCTAGCGTTGAGGAATAAACACCTTTGAAGCAATTTTCCAGTGGTCATTAATTTTCACCAAAGTAACAACCTCATACACACGATCTTCCATTTTTATTTGCGCAGTAGCAAGTCGATCATCAATAACATCCAATTTGAGAATCTTAATTTCATTAACATTGAGGTTTGTATTAGGGATAGCCCCCCACATATCTGCCTCACTGTGCATGTCTAACCACTTTGTAAGAGCACTGTCAGGGCTATGTGGTAAAGCTGGAGTTAACATGACAGCATCTTCACTGAAAGAATCTTTAATCAAGCTTGCGTCTCCAGCGATTTGTCCGCCAATATATTTGTCAAATATCACCTTTTCAATTTGTGCAAAACTCTCGGAGGAGTTTGTGAAAGGTGCCTTTATTAAATTCTCTGTAGCAAATGATTGTTTGGACATCAGAACGAATGAAATGACCAAAAATGAATAGTATTTAAGTTTCATATATTTTCTCTCGCATTATCTTTTTAGTGTGTCTACAACAAAGGTATACTGAGAATAAAAATGATTGATAGTTATTATCTTTGAACGGCATGATTTAGAAGTTTAATGAAGGATCCGCATGGGAGAAAGCTTGTCGCGCAGTGATATTTTAATCCCAATCAACCTTTTAAATTAAGTCACCGCAAAAACAATCTAAAAAGCAAAGCTCTATGCGCTTTTTGTCTACGGAACTACCTGGCTTGAATGTAGTCAGGTAGCACTTTATCGCCCGTCTCACAGTTGAAACCGTTTTATCTATTCTTTTACCCATCGCACTTGATATGTTTGAACTGAAAAGGAAGGGATAGACGCATCAATAGAAACAATTGAAGCGCGATCATTCCCTTGAGTGCTTCTCTCAATCCAGTCACTCCACTTCAAGGAAGTGACTTTTCCATATCTTTCCTTTTGCTTACGAAAAACGTCCCGCCCTACTTCGTTTAAAGCATCGCGTATAGATGCCGTAGAATGAGCATCGGCTTTACGCCACCCGCCGTTGCTCTCTAAAATAGTAGCGTTAGGAAAATCCTTGAAAAACTGCTGTTCAATATTTGTTTCGCTATCGATTTGTGCTGCACGATATCGAAACCTTGTGCCAGTAGGCTTGTCAACGCGAACATCTATTTGAAGTAACTCTGGAGCCAGGTTTACCATGTTTTCGTTATTAAAGCTGAAGGTAAGCACGTCAATTCCTTCATCAGCCTCTCTTTTTGTGAATATTCCGTTCACCGTATTTCCCTGATGCGTTTTAGAAACACTTGAGGTATTTTCGTAGAGCGTATTACCCACCATTGAAAACAGTGCAAGCTGTGTCATTGCTTCAGGACTATAAGACCCTTCTTGCACATTCCCCCACTGAAACACCTCTTTGATGTTATGGGTTAGCATCATTTTGGCGAGCATGGCAAAAAACGCTGAGTTATGTGACGTTGCGACACTAACGAAACCTGCCCGCTTCATTTTGACAATGAATTTATACTCATGAATTTCAAAGCTAGCTTCTGGGTTATAATCTACGTGCTCCAAAATGGGAGCTATCTGATTAGCATATACCTTTTCCATATCCATTTCGTGAGGATGGGTTATATGGGGGTAGTAAGAAATCGCTAAGAAATCATAGGGCACGTTATTTTCTTTTGCCCAAGAGACAAAATGCGGTGCATAGGCATCTTCTTTGTTACCAGTGTAATCAATATACCGGCTTTTATGAGAGGCTTCTCTGAAGTGAGCGCCTACCTTTGCACTAGGTAGCACAGTCTTAATTGCTGTTACTGTATTGCGGTAGTGATCAAAAAATTCCTCTCGCGTAGCAGCCCAGTGCTGTGGCCGGGTATCTATTTCAGATCCCACTCTAAATCGCCAGTTAAGCACTCGCTCTTTGCCATAACGTTCAACCAGTTCGGTAATAAAGGCGCGAATGTAATTGTTCCATGCTGTTGCATCGTTCGGCGGTAGTCCATTTCCATACACACCCACTTTGTCTTTCAATAAATAGTGCTCACCATCGGGCTCTTCTACAAATTTATAGCCACGCTGAAAGGCCCAGGGTGGATTATCTAATACAATCTGAAAGATATCCCAATCGCCCTTCAACCAACTATCAAGCTTAGCGAATGCAGCCTCAAAGTTATAAATATACTTCTCACCGTCCCATAAATAGGTATCGCCCGATAAATCTTGGTTAAACCAGCCACCTAACATTCTAACTGAATTCACCTTAGGCCTGCGTCCAAACGTTGCCGGTTTTGAATTTGGGCTCCCTCTCTCTGTTCTCACAGCAACATCGAAAAAATCATACACTTCGCCTACTTGTGAAAGATCGTCCGTGAAATCCGCAGCCAACGTTACTGGTATATTCGTATTATTGACGATTCGCTTTTGATAAAACGATGAGGCATCGAGAGGAAACTTAGCCTGCAGTAGTTCACGTAACTTTTCCTCTATTTTTTGCAAAGCTGGCTGTCCAGACTCATTAACCCGTGCAATTTCGGAATCTGTGTGATCGTATAACTCCGTGAACTTTATTTCCTGCGTAGCAGCATCTCGCCACTGGGTATATCGCCATTGACCGTCCGTTACTGTTACCCCCATAATCTTGCCGCGATTAAACAAGCTATAGGCAGCTGGCTTGAATGAATGGTCGGGATTGTCGATAAGAGACAGCATACTTTTCCCATCTACTTCAGGCATATTAAGACCTGCCGCCTCGGCGAGCGTCGGAAAAATATCGATATTTTCAACCAGTGCAGACGAGGTTCGGTTCGCTACGCGAGCGCTATGAGAAAGCTCTCGACTGATAATCAAAGGTACGCGGGTATCTAGCTCCATGTTGGTATGCTTGTTCCACGCGCCATACTCACCTAGCTTGTAACCATGGTCGCTCATCAACACAACCATGGTATTTTGTCGCAGGCTCATTTCTTCAAGAGCCTGCATTACCCTGCCTACTTGGGCATCCATATAACTTACCGATGCGTAATATCCGTGTATGAGCTTTTTCGTGAGTTCATCATCAACATTACCTTCTTTAGGAATGCCACCGTACATACGAAGTTCCCCCCAGTTCGTAAGTGCAAGGCGGTACATGTTTTCAGGCTTATTCCGGCTTGGCACGGCAAAATCGTTGCTGTTATACAAGTCCCAGTAACGTTTCGGAGCATTAAAAGGAAGGTGAGGCTTACTGAGGCCAACGAACATCAAAAACTTATCGTCTTTTAACGCTTTCAATGTATCTATGGCATCGCTGGCCACTTTACCGTCTTTGTAAAAGTCGTCATCTACCTCGCCCGCTTCATACGCAAATCGCTTCTCTTTATTTCCGTCAATGGCGTAAAAGTTATCGAGCTTTTTGATATGAGTAGACCAGTTTTCTGCATCGTCTGTTGTACTGTGGTAAACCTTTCCAATACTAATGGTCTTGTAGCCATTGGCTTTAAACAATTGGGGCATCGACATCACATTAGGTTGATTAGGTCTAAGTCGGCCGTCTCGCCTAATCGTATACAGCCCCGTGGTTTCAGGCCGCAAGCCTGTCATAATGCTAACCCGAGAAGGGCCGCATATTGCTTGTTGTGCATAGGCTCGAGTAAACTTCACGCCCTCACTGGCCAGCTGGTCGATATTGGGGCTGTGCACCTTATTATGACCATAAACGCCCAAGTCAGGGCGAAGATCATCAATCAAGAACACCACAATGTTAGGAGTTTTATCAGATTGACTTGCATAAGTCATTGCGCTGAATAATATACCTGTAAACACGAGCATAAGCGCAGTTAAGTATTTAAGTACAAATTTCATTTCGACCTCTTGAACCTAAAGTGCGTCTATTTGCCAGGTACCTGGTTCAACTTCAAAATTGATGTATTTTGATGTCTCTGACACAAACTTTACACCGCTTACATTGTTTCTAGCTTGCCCGTTTTGCCATAAAACTCTGCCATTTACGGATATTTTGCTGATATCAAAATACGCTTTAGGCACCCCGAGCGTAGCCACCGTATTAACAGGGGAAGTGAGTTCAAGCGTAAGGTTTTCCGAGGTGCGGCTGATTACAAAATCGATATCGCCTTGCACACTAGGCACGTGCTGTTCAATGCGTTTCATATGCGCCATGTTAGGCATAATCTCATACGTATTCCATGCCACAGAAGTTGGCGCTATGCCGGCAATATATTTGCTAAGCACTGTGCTAGGTGCATTCCATGCGTGGTTTTCTGTTCCCCCGCCATTCATGTATTCGGTTAATGTAGAGCGAACCGGATTGTCTACCTGTTTGCCGTAACGTGTTTTCATTCTTGAGAGTGCATCATCATAACGCCCAGCTATTGCCATAGCGTTATACACCATCCATTCAAAGTGCGGACTGGAAAAGTGGTTGGGGACTAATACATTGTCGACTATTGAGTTGTATTGTGATTCGTCAGCTAAACCGAACAAAATAGCAACTGCGTTGGCTCGATCGTCTTTAAACTGCTGAGGGTTACTGCTGTAAAACCCATTTTGCCAAAACTCTGCCCTAAAGGCCTTTTTGAGTGCTGTGATGCGGCTATTGTAAAAATCCAGGTGAGTATCGTCCCCTAGCGCTTTGGCCATTTTGCGGGCAGATACCAGTGCGCTGTAGTAAAGCGCATTTTGAATAACGTCGTAGTCTATGGTGTCTTGTGGTCCCCAGTCTGTCCATTTCCATGCGCCGCTTCTAAACGTGGCAAGACCATCTTCTTGCGCTCCCCACAACGTAAGGTAGTTGTGCACATATGGATAGGCAAATTCCAACGTTTCCCGATCGCCGGTATTGTAGTAGTAGTGCCAAATACCTTGTTCTATAAACTGCAAGCTCTGTGCTGGCAATTCTCTAAATCGACCAGGACCTAAACCTGCGAAAATACCGGTTTCACTATCGCTGAAGGCCAGCGTTACTTTAATCGCTTTTTTAAGCAAATCTCGCCCCGGCTTATCCATTGAGTAAAACAGATAGCTTGCTTGGTCGGCTACATCGCCAATCCATAAGCCACGTTCCCTGTCAGGGGTATCCATAAAGTTATCGCGAGCACAAATATATAAGGTATTTTCAGCCATCTGCCAAATGCGCGTAAACCAAGCATCGTCTGCTTCAAAATGTCCAGGCGTTGAGCCAACCCCAGTCCAGCGATACTTTAAGCCGTGCACGATGACACCTTTTGGGAAGGTATATTCTATAGTGCGGGCGTTAAACCATGAATACGACTCAAACTGCTGCCGACCTTCTTTTGTCGTATACTCGGTCTCAATGGTGTTAAGTCGCATATTAGAATCGATATGGACCACTTGGCCCTGCTTGGCTTCAATATCAAAATAAGGCGTTACATTTTTATTAAAGTCGAGTACGCATTTAATGGTTTCTCCGTTACTCACAAAGGGAAACTCACTGGCTGGGAAATTCTCGCAGTAAGCTAATCCATAGTTATTAAGAATAGGTATTTCACTGGGGAAAAGCGCATTAAAAGGCGCGCGTGGCGGACGATGTAGACTTTTTGCTTGTTGCCAATGTGTGTCGTCGTACCCTGGCTTATACCAAGCATTGTCGGTCCAGTCTCCCATGCTGTTATTAGCATCGTAGTCAATGTTCCATGCTGCCACGCGGTAAGGAGATTGCTTTGTCACTTTAGTTGCGTAGGCTGGATGTGGGTTTACTTTCCATGAGTCGTCAGAGATAACATGAGTATTACCTATATCAGCTTGAAAGATAAAGCCCCCTTTATTAGACGAAATATGGGTGCCTTTTTGCCCGTTGTCACCGTAATACCATACCAATACTGCAATAGTATTAGTGCCTTCAGTGAGATATGGGCTAATATCAACTTGGTCATAGTACTTGTTAGATGCAATAGGAAAGAAATCCGTTCGCGGCGCAGGTGTTACGGGGGACGGCCCCCCGGTGTAACTTCCCTCGAAGACCACAAGTTCACCGTTGATCCACAACCAATATTTGGTATCTGCGCTGATATAAGCAAAGCTTTCCTGAGGTTGTTCATCTAGGCTAATTTCTTTACGAAATGTCATCCAGGTATTCGGATCGGTAAATCGTTCTTTTACCCAAATCCACTCAGCGGTCCATTCAACAGCAAGCGCAGAATGCGGTAAAACCGAACCAAGTAGCACAATACCGGTAATAATAATTTCTTTTATACGCATAATTTGTTTTCCATAAAACGGTTACAACGGCATGATTGATTAACCAACAGCACGTTACTTGGTTGTCGTAATTTCGCCCGAGATACGATAAGAGCCTGGCTCAAGCCATAAGTCTGTATCTTCCAACTCCTTGCCATCTCGGGTCAGTATCAACCCCTCAACCAACGGGAGTTTCAATTCAGCTCGGGTGTTTTTAGGTATGGTGATACTCATTGATAATTGACTGGAGGCAGTAGACCAAGCCACGCTAATATTGCCATTTATGGTTGGCACAGTGCCCTTTAAGTTATTCAGCTTACTTGTGAACTGCGGATTAATTTGAAAGGTTTTGAACCCTGGCTCTAGTGCCCTAATTCCAAGCATACCGGTATAAAACCACTCAGCCACAGCGCCGTAAGCATAATGGTTTAATGAATTCATATTGGCTTTGTTAAAACCGTCTTCAATAGAGTACGAGTCCCATCGCTCCCAAGTGGTGGTGGCGCCGTTGTTGATTGAGTAGAACCATGACGGATAGGTTTCCTGCAGCAAAATATCGTACATCAGTTCGCTATGGCCATATTGCTGAAGAACTTGATGCAGCATGGGCGTGCCGAGAAAACCGGTACGTAAATGCCGATCGCTTTTCTCTAGCAAGTCTAATAACTTCTCAACGGCAGTGGCTTGTTGGTCCTCGGAGAACAAACCAAACGCCAGCGGCAGTAAATAACTTGTTTGAGTAGTTTTGAGGTTAAGTTCAACAGTTTTTGGTGATTTAAGCCGTTTCCCTTTTTCTCTCTTAATTTGCTTAGTCGTTGTGCTTACAACATTAAGGGCATCATCGAAAAAGAACGTTCTGAATTTTTGCTTAATGTTATTAAATAAACGTCGATATTGATGAGCGTCAGATTCATAGCCTAGCGCCTGTGCAGTTTTGGCCAAGATGTCGACGGAGCGCGCGTAATAGGCTGTAGCTATCAAATCTGGGTGCGTGTCACCTGATGCACGCCCGTTTTCTGTAAAAGGCTGTAGCCAGTCACCGTACGTACCGATATTTGAGATATAGTCAAAGCTATTAAACTCGGTGAATTTTACCCACCGCTTCATCATTGAGTAATTTTCCGAAAGAACTGTTAAATCGCCTGTATGCTGATATAACTCCCATGGAACTATGGTTGCCGCATCACCCCAAGCAGCGGCGGTTCCCTCAGTAAGAAACGGCCGAAACGGCACAAATTTGGGGATCATTCCGTCAATGCCCTGCTCTTCTCGCATGCTCTCTAGCCATGATGCCCAGAATGCGTAAACGTCTGCTTTGTATAAGGATGTGCGTACAAAAACTTGAGCGTCACCCGTCCAGCCTAACCGCTCATCGCGCTGGGGACAGTCGGTTGGAATATCAAGAAAGTTACCCCTTAGCCCCCACGACACGTTGCTTGATAACTTATTAAGTTTGCTATGGTTGCTGGAAAAATTGTCATATACATCAAAATCAGAATGAAGCACCTTTCCTGTAAGCCAATCCAGCGCTGGCGTTGCTGTTTTGTCATAACCAGACACTTCTACGTAACGGTAGCCATGAAACGTAAATGTTGGTTGATAGGTGATTAGGCCGTCAGAGTTAGGAATATACCAATCGGTACTTTTGGCCGAGCGTAGATTTTTAACATAGAATTCCTCTCCTTGCAGTGCTTCAGAAAAACGAATTTTCACGGGTTGGCCCTTTTTCACCGGTAGCGATACTTCGGGCACGCCTACCATGTTTTGACCCATGTCGAAAATGGCTACACCATCTTTTACGCTCACAAGTGTGATAGCAGGAATTGTTTTTGTTACTCTTACTGGCGCATGACGTTTCGGCCGCAGCTTAACCACAGTTTCAGGGGGCTCAGAGTAAACACGTTTCCAGCCCTCACTATCAAACTCTGGAGTATTCCAACCAGGCATCTCATAATTCGCATCATAGCGCTCACCATCGTAATTACCCGCAGTGCGAATGGGGCCTTGGTCCGTTGATAGCCAGCTATCATCCGTTACAATTCGCGAGCTTGTGCCGTCTTCAAAGGTGACTTCAAGCTGCGCAATAAGACGCAGTGGTGTTACGTAATCCTGCTTTGTAGGATGGAAGATACGACCTTGCCACCCTTCTGCCAATGCAGCACCAATGGCATTAGCGCCTGACTGTAGTAGGTTAGTAACATCGTAAGTCAGCGTCTCAATACGTTTATGATATGGCGTCCACCCCGGAGTCATGACATCTTCACTCACCGCCTTACCATTAATGAAGGGCTTAAAAACGCCCTTTGCCGTGATATAAAGTCGGGCACGTTTAATGGGTTTATGAAGTTCAAAGTTTTTGCGTAAATACTGTGGCGGGTAGTATTGGTTATCTGGTTGCTCAATAGCGTTGGGACTTAGCACTTGCGTACGCTCATTGGTGTCTGGATGCCCTATCCATTGAGCGTGCCAATCACTGTTTCTCAATAAGCCAGTTTCGAGCGTCTGTATTTCACTCCATTGTGAACTATTGCTTTTTACATCCCATGTTTTAACTCGCCAAAACACGCGTTGCCTTGATTCCAAAGTGAGGCCTTCAGGTCTTATCCAAGCGTTTTTAGAGGAGGTTACTCTTCCGCTATCCCCAATGATTTGTTCAGGCTTGAATGCACCGTCGCTTGCAACTTGAAGTTGGTAGCTTTGCTGAGCTAGCTGAGAAGACTCAGTGTCAAGCTGCCAACTAAAACGTGGCACGCTCTCATAGTGGCCGATGGGATTTACCCCCCCTTCTCCCACCGTAAGTCCAATGGGGGGAGCTATTAATGATGACTCATTGTCATTGATGGAGTCAGGCCCTACGTGCTCGCAGGCAACAACAAAAATAGCGAATAAACATAATACTGAGTAACGATAATATGGCATTTTTTGGCTCAGATCAGACTTTATATAATTAGAAAAGGCAACGAATTGTGAGATTAATACCCTTAAAATTTAAATTCAATCAAATATAGTCAAAAAATGTCTTAAATGTTAAATTTGCGTAATATATTACAGCGTTGCTCATACACTAGTTGTGTGACGCTAACGCTGCTGACATGCGTATTGAACTGTTGCGATGAATTTGATGATCACATCGTAAAAGAGAGGATAAGGTGTATCAAAACGTGCCATCACCACAGAGTAGTCGAGGTTCTTTGGATACAACCTCAGACATGTTTTCGGCAATGTTTGAATCAGAAAAGCAGCGTTTGTATGCATACATCTATGCCTTTGTTTTAGACAAAGCGGCCGCAGATGATATTTTTCAGGAGACAAGCGTTATTCTCTGGAAGGAATTCGAGACTTTTGAGCGAGGAACGAGTTTTAGAAAATGGTCAAATACTATTGTGTTTAACTGTGTAAGAACGTATCGAAGACAACAGAAAAAATTCGTTTCAGGTTTGAGTGATGAGTTGCTAGAGCAGCTATCAGCAGTAGCTTCCCATCAAGATAATACAGACCAAAAATGGAGCATGCTGCAGCATTGCGTTTCTCAGCTCTCTGCTTCCGCACACGAATTATATTATGGTTTTTTCATAGAAAATTTAAGCGCACAGGCACTTGCAGACAACACGGGGCGCTCGATTTTTGGTATTCGTAAATCTATTCATTTGCTTCGCCGTAAGCTCTTCGACTGCGTTGATAAACAAAAAGTGGAGCACGACACTTGAATCGCTCAGAAAGGTTTGATGAAATTCGGGCCATAGCAGATGATATTTGCGCAGGTACCGTTACACAGATACAGCTTCAAAAACTTGAACCACTGTTGAGTAACGATGAGCAGGCTCAACGGTTTTACCTTGATTACATCGAATTTCACTTTCATCTTAAATCGAATACCCTTCCAAATCTTGAAATAGTAAGGCGAAAAACCTTCGTCGACGAGCTTATTGTGCGGCCCACGCAAGCTTTAAATTTACCTCATCAAAACCAACCTTATGAAGCCTCTTCTGAAAAGAGATCCGCGAGCACAAAACGTAAGTTTTATTTAGCGGGGGGACTCACAGTGCTGTGCATGCTGGTGGTATACCTAATTACTCAATTCAAACCGCTTCCCGACGAACCCTTTGTAGGAAAAATAGTTAGTGGGGAGCTGTTAATTGACGAAAATGGTAACGTACAAAACACGCTCGTTTATTCTGGTGTATACAAAACCGAACGACCGGTTGAGCTTGAATTACGCTCTGGTGATAGCTTAATACTCTCTGCGCATTCGCACTTTAAATTATTTAACTCTACCGAAATTGAGTTAAAAAGCGGTGAGGTTAAGGTTGTCTCTCATTCAAATAAAACTATTGCTATTTCTGCCAACGCCTCTGATATTCAGATGCATTCGGGCAAGTTAACCGTAAAGGTTGACAGTGATGCAACCTCGGTCTCTGGTAACACCAAAGCAAAAATCTTTCCTAAAACATGGCGACCTAAACACTTTTGGAACTTCGATGATGTTGGCGACAGAGTGATGGACTTTGCGGGTCGCGCAGTCGGTGTTCCAAGTAGTGGAGCTCAACGCATCGATGGACTCGTCGGAAAAGGCGCTTTCTATTTTGATAATGGAAAGCATGCAAGAATTAACGTGGGTAGCGGAGGTGGAAGTGCGCCCGCAACAGGTTCGTTCTCCGTTATTGATGGTGTCACTATAGAAGCATTGATTAAGCCTTTATATAGTGGAGAAGGCCCAACTTCGACACGATACGGTGAAATTGATGAGATTTTCAGGAAAGATCAAAGTGATAAAGATCATAGAATACTGCTTAGCTTTCAAAATGACCGCAACAAATCAATAGTAGTGCCAACTGGAGACTATACAGAGTCTCTGAGCTTCGGGTTGTACATTTTAGGTCAAGGGTACCATGAGCTCAAACTACCATTAGACGGCAGGAACGGACGTCCAACGCTTAAGCAGTTAAAAGATGGAAACCTTCACCATGTGGCGGCAACTTATGATGTTGAAAGTGGGATAAAAGCAATTTACATCGACGGACAAGTAGGCGCACTTTACCGATACCCACCTGGCTCAAAAGTATTGAGCGGTGGAGCGGGGTTAGCCAATATTGGCAATTCTCCTAACGCTCAAGGGCACGCCGCAGAGGCCTATGCGGGGACTATAGATGAAGTGGCATTTTATGATTTTGCGCTAACACCTTTTATGGTAGCGCTTCACTATAACAATGTTTTGATGGGCCTGAATTACTTCGGCAGCCAGCCATCTGCAAAAGCGTTACCGTACAAAAGCCATATAGAACTTACTCCCAATAAGACGCTACTACTAGATAACATCACCGGCTTACCCAGAGACAATTTTTAAACGAAAATTTTCAACCCACCTACAACTACTATCCTGCTACCTAATACATTGATGTCAAAACAATGTAAATTAATTTGATTGATAATGATTGCTTTTGGCTTGTTTTTATAGGTAGTATCAACGTCATCAAATTTCCCGAGTCAAAATAAGAAGAGGGTAACGTGGAAATAAACAGACGGATATTCTTAGGCTCTATGCTGTATGTGGTTTCAGCTGCTGTTTTACCATCAGAGTTAAAAAAGGCACTTCACCTTACTGTTTTTGAGTCGGATGCGGTTTTTTTTGATGCTGAGCAATTTACGCTAGTTTACGATATTGTGGACATTATGATACCCCGCACTGACACCCCCGGTGCAGTAGATTCTCACACCGCACAGGTGCTTGATGAGTTAATGATATCTTGGGCATCCCCCTCTACCCAACAGCAATTCACTCTATTTTTATTGGAGTTTTTGCAACGCGCAAAAAACGCATTTAATGCAAACTACCTGTCACTGAGTAAAGAAAATCGTCAGGCCTTTGTAGAGCAAATCGACGAGATCGTTTTCGACACGGATAAAGGTGACTTTTCCATTGCATACAAACGATTCAAAGCGCTGATTTTTCATATTCACTACTCATCTGAAATAGCCAACCCCAACTTCTTTCTTGTTCCTGGTGGCTATCGAGGAAGTCTTTCACAGGATGAGCTAAACGTTATTTACGAGAGAAAATACTTATGAACAACGACTATGACGTCATTATTGTTGGTTCAGGAATTACGGGCGGCTGGGCAGCAAAAGAGTTTTGTGAGCGAGGCTTCAATACATTGGTTATTGAGCGTGGTAGAAATGTGGATCACCGAGGGCCTGAATACAAAGATTTCCAAGCTCCTTGGGACTTACAAAATCGAGGTATGCCAGATGAAACACTCGCTGAAAATGGCCACTACGCTACATTGAGAAAAAAAAGCCACCTATATAAAACCGATGCACTTCACTTCTTTGTCGACGATAAAAAGCACCCTTACAGCTACCCCGAAGACAAGCCATTTATGTGGACGCGGGGATATCAACTCGGTGGCCGTTCATTAACGTGGGGACGGCAGGTATTACGATGGAGTCCAATGGATTTTGAGGCCAATGCGAAAGACGGCCATGGTATTGAATGGCCTATTGGTTACGAAGACTTAGCTCCATGGTATAGCTATGTTGAGAAATTTATAGGTGTTTCAGCGAATAAAGATGGTTTAAAAACTCTACCTGATGGTGAGTTTCAGGCACCGTGGGAGATGAGTTATGCAGAGCAATACATTTCCAATAATATTGCGAAAAAATATACAGACAGACACCTCATTATAGGAAGAGCCGCTAATCTCACCTCTCCCACTGAAGAACAAACTGCACTGGGCAGAGGTAAATGCCTGGCGCGTTCGTACTGTCGAAGAGGATGCAGTTTTGGCGCGTACTTTAGCTCTCAGTCTGCCACGTTACCTGCGGCTCATAAAACGGGAAACCTAACCGTAATGACAGACAGTATTGTTGAGCGTATTGACTACGACGACGTCAATAACAAAGTCTCCGGCGTGTCTGTCATCGATGCTAATACGAAAGAAAGAAGGCAATACAAGAGTCGCGTTGTGTTTATGTGCGCATCGGCATTGGGCACGGTGCAAGTTATGTTGAACTCTACATCCAAAACATTCCCAAATGGTATTGCAAATAGCAGCGGTATGCTGGGCCACTACATACTCGGTCACGTCACCGGAGTTGTAGCAAGTGCGGATGTACCGGTAAGTGAAGATAAGTATGCATTCGGACGGCGTCCTATTGCGACTTACATTCCAAATTATCGACACGAAAAGCAAGATGATGCAGATTTTGAAAGAGGCTTTGGTTTTCAAACCACAGCACAAAACCGCTCGTTCTCCTCACCGAATGCCAAGTCAAAAGGTATCGGCATTATTGCTAAAGAAAGCGTTGGAAAGCCCGGCCCATGGCGTTTCAGGGCGTTTATGTATGGTGAAGTTTTACCGTATTACGAGAATGCAGCCAGCCTCCACCCTACCAATAAAGACGAGTGGGGCATGCCATTACTTCATATCGATGCTGAAATAAAAGCCAATGAAAGAAAAATGATTAAACAAGCGGCCAAGGACATACAAGAAATACTCGAAGCAGGTGGGTGCACCAACATTCAGGTAAAAGCGACACCAGAAAACAAACATGTTCCGATGGGTAAGCAGGTTCACGAAATGGGCGGTGCATGTATGGGAAGTAATCCAGATTCATCTGTTCTCAATGGCTGGGGCCAAGCACACGATATACCCAATTTATTTGTTACCGACGGTGCCTGCATGGCATCTAGCGCAACCCAAAACCCATCGTTAACTTATATGGCGATAACTGCGCGAGCGGCAGATTACGCGGCTAAGCTTCTCAAAAACAACATTATTTAGAGTAGACGCATGCCCTCAAAAAAAGACTTTTGAAAGGGCATGCCTCACCTCAATTACCACCAAGCAAGTCGATGCTTCAATTCCTATCTTGAACCATTATACTCACAGGGCCTAGCAGTCCTGATGGAAGTAACTCATCATCTTTGTTCCAATGCTTCCATGTAGCAAACGTGCTGCGCGACCCAGGTTGTTCAGGCGCAGCTCCTTTAAGCCATTTCGGAAAACTAGTTAACTGAGAGCCTTGGTAGCCATTTTTCTTCCAAGCTGCCGTGTCAGGATACAAGCGCTCGTCGCCAATTAAACGATTGGGCCAAAGAGTAGTTACTTCTATCTCCAAACGGTTTGCTCCGCTTCGGATGATATTACTAATATTAAAGTGATAAGGCGCCCACATTCTCAGTCCGAGATCGTGACCATTTAGCCTTACGCGCGCAAACTGGAAAGCTTCGCCAAGGTTAAGAAGGTAACTTTGGGACGTTGGCAAATCATCAGCCATTTCAAATTCAGTCTCATAGCGAACCGTGCCAGAGAAATATTTGACATCCTCATCCGCGTGTTGAGACAAATCGATGAGTTCGTTAAGCGCTAATGCGTTTGGTTTTTTTACGCCTTTAATAAAATCTACCTGCCACGGTGAATCTAGTACCTGCAGTTGCCGAAGAGGGAGGGTGTTCAGTAGCTGTCCGGTACTCTTTTGAGGTGCTAAAACAACAAACAAAGACTGTGCTTGGTCAAAGTGTAATTTAAATCGCGAGCGACCGTTTTCAACCACGTAATCACTGGCGAGAAGTCGTTTACCTGATAGCGGATCCCAGATTTCAGCCACTTTACCTTTAGCTCTCAAGTCCAATTCTATTTCCGCAGACATGTGATCTAGGTTACTGATGAAATACACATCCGTGTTCTCTTCAGATATATTATGGTGTCGCCAAACAAAGCGGTTATCAGTGTGAGAAATTAGCACATCTGGTAGAATATCTTTATGGTTTAATGCGTCTTCTAAGTTTTCAAACACCTGGTTATTGAATCGCGCGCCCCAAATGTCTCCAGCTAATTGGTTAACTCTTTGATCAGTGCCCGAGGTGTCAAGGGAGCCTTCCAAACTTGGCGAGAAAGTGGGGGGTAAACCTACAACCGTTACCCCTCTCTCTAATAGAGATTTTATTTGCTCCAGTACTTCTACTCGCATACTCACATCGGGCGATATCGATAAGATATTGTAGGTTCTTCCCGACTCAAGAGCGAGTTGCCCTTGATCATTTACGTTGACGTGATTCATCACCCCATTTGTTGAGATAAATTCAAAATCATAACCCTCGGGCAGCTCTCTCAAGGCAAAATCCCTATCAAATGTCGTCGCTGAGTCATCACCTAACAGGTGCAGTACATCAAGCACCGGCTGACCCATACTGAGCAAGGCGTGAGAGCGTGTTAAGTACTTATTCCATGTTTCTACTTCATGCCACCATGTCTGTGTGCGTTCAAAATGTATCCCCCAGTACCCAAGCGTCATACCCGGTTTTAAGGTTGTCCAGGGCTGGTGGGTAAAAAGATGATGTGTTGTCAACGTCACCCCCGCTGCAAGATCGGTATCAGCTTGCGACTTATAAGTTAACGGGTGACTTAGCCACCTATTCGCTTGGGGCAATGATGTGAATGACTCTGAGCGAACAGGCTTGTTATAAATAGAGCCCGCCGAGGCAGCCATTTTTGCAGTTAGGTAGGCAAATTCTTGATTTGGTTTATTTTCTAACGGATTAGTAGAACGAAATGCACTGTTGGCATAAATGATATCCGCTTGACCTAACGCTTGAAGGTTGTCTATGAAAGGCTTCATCGATTGAGCTGAAAATGTTAACCCTAACTCGTTCGCTCGCTGCTGCATGCCTCCGTAAAAGCGCTCAGCAATGAGCTCTGCCAGTGTCTTTCTGTAATCCCAAAGAATTCTCTCGCTGAACGTTGCGTCCTTTACGACATATCCCAGCGTAACAGGAAGCAATCGAATGAGTGAATAACCCCGCCTTTCTTCGAAATCTTTTTCAAATCCCTGCGTCCAGTTTTGACGTCCTACTTCCCAACTATCAGCATGAGTAGAGACAAATGAATCACCCACGTACTTCTGCGAGCGCTCTGCATTTCTTTTAATATAATGCTCAAAGTGAATATCAAGTGCCCGTTCACTTAACTTGTCGACTTCAAGCCCTTCCCCGCCCTCCGAACCAGGTCTATTCACAGCTTCGGTAGACGACATACCAAAACGAATTACTGTCCAATCATCATTAGGTGGTGTCCAGTTAAGACGACCGCTTTCGTCAAGATATTGGGACACGTCAACAATTGAATCGGCGTTGATACTCGCATCACTCTTAAACGAGGCATTCATTGCTTCGCGTTCTGTTTCTTGCATATGAAAGGGGAATATATGCGCTGCTTTTTGACACCAGTTCGCAGTACGCGGTTTATTGTCGAAAATTACCTCACGCACCGCGACATCGACCTTCGGCATCGCCGTGTATAGAAGTTTATTATCGGTGGGCTGGAACACTATTTTTGCGTGTTTTGCTTTAATTGGCTCAAACTGAAAACAGCTTAAGTCATCATAAATCTGCCCACGTTTTGAAAAGGCGATTTCGCGATAATTCTTACCATCATCTGAAACCAGAAGGCGATTCATTCCCATCATTCCATAAGCAGCAAACTTCACAAACGCATTGCGAAAAGTAAATTCTTCAGAGAAATCAATCTGAATAAATCGCTGTTTAGTTTCTTCATCAATATTGGGGTACACCAATGTATTCCAATCACCGTCAATAGCATTTTTAGCAACTACAGTACTTTGCGAAGCAGTACCAGAGATGTTTACGCTTGCGACACGTTCTTGAAATTTCGGCTCGATGTGCGCTTTAGGTGTAGGAAAGGCAAGAACTGCTATGTCCTCATAAAAATTCAACGGAGCGTGAGGAGCGGGAAAAGTTATAGGCTGAAAGCGGTCTCGTATTTGTTGCTCACTCCAAGACAGCTCTTTCATACCGTCTTTAGGACTTATCCAAGGACCACCAGCGACGGACCATCCCTCGCTATTGTACAGGTTCACTTTTAAACCCAGCTCTGAAGCTTTTTCAAAGGTAAAAGCGAGCAGTGATTGGTAATCTTCAGAAAGAAATTTGACAGGCCCTGCGGGAATGACATGATGCTCATTAATGTGCATTAACACTACCCCACCCAATCCAGCATTAGACATCGATTCCAGGTCTGCCTTTATACCTTCTTCAGTAACATTACCATTTATCCAATACCAAAATACCCATGGCTTGTGAGCATCTCCTGGATTGCTAAATACTTCTTTCAGTGATGCTGCACTTACATTGAATGACAAGAAAGCCACAACAATAATCAATAGGATTTTACGCAAAGTATACTCCGGTTTTGAATTGAAACCTGAAAGACCACCATTACAGTATATGATGCACTACTCACCAGATGAGACTTCGCCTAGTTCAAAGTCATAAACATAAATAGGGCTGGGATCACCAATTGAGCCTGGTGCATGCTGCCAAATGACACTCGCAACACCTTGGTTCAACAAGCTGAGATCCCATGTAATATACCCACCCTCGATTTTGCCAAACTTACTATCTACAATCGGCATTTCGACTTGATGCCACTCGGTAAAGTTATCGGCTCTATCAGAATAATAAATCTCAGCACTTTCTCTTCCAGCAAAAGCGAACAGCCTATCACCTAAGAACGTTAACGTTACGTTTGAAGCGCTAAAACCAGAGACACGCTTTTGCCAATTACCTGATGTATCACGTACATAATGATGCACACGAGCCGGGCCATCAGGTGATGTCTTATGGCTAAGCAGAAGGTGGTAGTCACCTGTTTTCGTGTCTATAACGGAGTTGTGGGAAACGTTAGATGGCCGCAGTGTTGTAGGCACATGGACAGCTTCTAACCCTGGAGTTTCAACGGACAATACCTCTCCTTTTCGAGTATCAGCTACTAGATCACCCGCATTGTTGTACCACGTGAGGCCTTCATCATCGCTGTAGGTGTAGTAGATACCGTGATTACAATCAAGTCCGTTAATCTTACCAGGATTGCAATTGACAGGTCGCTCTCTAAATACCCAGCTAATGTGCATGCGACCATTAGCATCAAATTTTGGTCCACCACCAGCTAAATAGGGCCCTCTTGTCGAAGGTTCTTTGTTGCCGTTTACGTTTTGAACGTAGACACCATCACTTGACGATATATTGCGAATATACTGCCACTCACTATTCTTGGCATCATAAAGAGCAAGCTGCATTTCACCTTTTGCTGCCCCACCCTCCCGAAAATACATAAGTACATTACCGCTTTCTAACGAATAAAATTTTGGGTAAGTAACGCGCTCTACCGCGTCGTTAGGAAAACCGAGATTACGCTGAAACGTAAAAACTTCATCATTCCAATCAAGGGTTTCTGGGTGATCTGCGACTCCCGAAGCAGTGCGTGCGTAGTTGATGCGATCTAAATTGTGATGATCGAAGGAAATATGAATGGCACCGTCGCCTTTTGATATCTCGATGGCTTGGCGGTTATGTGCGTCATCAGAAGTCAGTCGATATACCGGCAAGGTGGCGTGTTGCCAGTCGTGCCCTGTTACTTTTCTACGTGCGACGACAACTTCAGCAAAAAGGTCACCGTAACCTCCCCTGTCTTTTGCTGTGTAATAAATCACATATTGATAACCTTTATAGGTAACTGCTTGAGCCCCCATAACACCCGCAAAGAGAGGCTTACCATTTTGCGCACGATCTGAGCCATCTGAAGTATGAGATTTATCAACCAAAAGACTACTCCCCAACAAAATTGGCGTCGAGTGGAGAGACAACGAAGCTACGGTGGCCTGCGTATCTTGACGTGTTGAAGCTCCTTTATCATTCGCAAAAGAAGTGCAGCCAAATAGGTATGCAATTACCATAGCTAAAAGCAGCTTATTTTTCATGTTTCTATGTTCCATATTTTGTTCAATTTGAAGCCCGATGGCCTATCGACTCCGTAAATCTATTTAGTCAATATTTGACTGCTCAATTGCTTATAAGAAGCACCAAGCTTTAAGGCGTTTTAAAAGTCACTGGGGTGAAGCTCGTTGAAAGTGGGTCGTCCAAATCGAGCATTTTCTCTTTGATAGTGTCATCCAGCCTTTTCAACGTCATCTTTTCAGCAGCTGTCAATTCTCTCTCAAGCAGGTTGTGAGTCTCATGAGGATCGACAACTAAGTGATAAAGCTCGTCTCGTTCTTTGTTTTTGAAATCTCGGACTAATTTGTATTGACCATCGCTGTACATTCTCATACCCGTGATTGACTGATGCAGCGTTGAATAAGCGGCAAAATAGTCAGTACTCACTACTAAATCTTCATCTTTTAACGCTTTGATTACACTTTGCCCTCTAATGACTGCTTCACTAGGTAAATCCAGTTTGGCGATATCCATAAGAGTAGGGAAGAAATCAAGATTTGATACGGTAGAGGCATTTTCTGTCCCTGCTGGCACCTTACCTGGCCAACGAACAATAAGAGGTACCTTAAGCACCGCATCATATAGATTTGGGCGCTGGCCTTTGGGTATGGTTTCAGTGCCTTTAGGTGGAGTGTTCAACAACCAAAAGCCATTGCCTTTATGCCAAATACCGTTCTGTCCAATAACGTATCCATGATCAGACGTAAAAATGACGACAGTATTTTCAGATAGCCCTAGTTCGTCTAGATGATCCAACAGTCTTCCGACATTTCTATCTACACCTTTAACAGAAGCTAAATATCCGCGTAATAATTTCTTAGCTCTTTCTGTATTTAAATCCGGGTAATCAGGATGTATTAAATCTACAGCTTTACTAATAGCATCTAAATCACTCTCTGAAACAGGCTCAAATGGATAGTGAGGTGCCCTATAGTGCAGTGATAAAGCAAACTTCCTGTGTTTATTCCTAGTTAAAAAGTCCATGGCATGGTTAGTGAGAAGGTCCACGGTTAATCCCTCTTCATTCTTCGGGGCACCATTTACTAGAAGTTGAGGGTCTATGGGTGAAGTTCCGCCTCCTAGAAAGCCCGTAAACTCGTTGTAGCCGAAATTTTGAGGATGATGTTCAGGTTGTTTTCCTAAATGCCACTTACCGATCAAACCATTATAATAGCCGTTTTCTTGCAATCTTTTGGGCCAGGAATCCAGTTCTGCTGAAAGCCCTAAATCTAACTGGTGCCCTGTTAGGGTTTTACTTTTAAGGTGGTCATTTATCCAATCGTCAATACCCACTTCAAAGCCATAGCGCGAAGTGAGTAAGCCTGCTCGGGAAGGACTACAAACTGGCGTGGTGGTATAGGCATTTGGAAAAGACATTCCTTGTTCCGCTAACGCGTTTAGGTTAGGCGTAACAGCATTAGGGCTTTTGCCTTCTATAGCCCATGGAGCTTGGTCGTCTGTATATATGAAAAGAATGTTAGGCGATTCGCCTTGACTGGTCTTTTTAACTACATCCGACACGTTATCTGAAGCGTTTGCTTGTTGGATAAGAACAACAAGGAAAAGGCTTGCTATTGATGCGGTATGGCATACGTTTAACATTACTCGCACTCCTCTTTTAAAGACAGAATAACATCGTCTAGACCTGCTTTAGATGCCGCAAGAGTTTGAATAGGATCAAGGTTGTGTGGAAACTCCTCTTGCTCGATTACAAACCAGCGTGTTCCGCCATGAGTTAGTGCGTCCTTCACAAGCTGATGCCAGTCGTATCCATCTTCACCAACAATCGGAGATTTGTTTTCCCCATCATGGGTTCGAACTTTAAGGTGCGTCGTGACGATTCGACCAGCATTCCGTTTAAACTGCTCAACGCTATCTGCGCCGGCATAATTTGCCCAACCTACATCTAGTTGGAGGGCAACCGTTTTGTTCGTATTTGACGCCAAGTAATCCCAGTAAGTTGACGACCCAAACGTTTTAAACTCTTTTGCATGATTGTGGTAACCAAGTGCCATTCCATAATCTTGTACTTTCGCGGTGAGAAAATTTAATTCATCGATTAGATCATCGATATCATCAACAATATCCACCCGAGGATCATGAGGGACAATAACAAGCTTCGCTCCTATGTCCTTGAAGAACTGTAAATTATTTTTCCCTATGTCTCCGCGCAATTGTGGTAGTCCAGCATGTACACCACTTACTTCAAGCTTAAGATTATCAAGAAACTGTTTGAGACCTTGCGCGTCATTTTTAAATTGTCCATATCGGCCTGCAAATTCTACAGCATGAAAACCAGCATTTTTTAACTCAACTAACGTGCCTTCAAAATCTTGTTCAATTAGTTGCTTCACTGAATGTAGCTGCACACTCACAAGATTATTCTCCAATGTACTGCACATGCGTTGATTTATTTGATTTGAGGCTACAGCACTGCTCATAAAGAGACATAATACTGCAAAAGAATAAATACGTTTCACTACGCCACGCACCATAATGATTCATTTTGACTATAAAAGCACACTTTAGACACCTAAACAATCTCAATTCAATCAAAAACTTAACAAAACAAAATTTCAATAAAACAAATAAGATTTAAATAATTAAACAAATTCAATAATTTAAAAACACAAAGAGTAATTAAAGAAGAGCTGCCAATCACAAAATCCATTAACACAAAATTGACACACAATGAACATTAATGATTGATATTGACTTGTGGTTCGATGTATTCTGGATTTTAAGGGCTGATTTAACAATGAAAAACGGCGAAGCAAAGTGAAGATAAATAGACGCGTATTCTTAGGCTCAATGCTTTATGTAGTATCCACCGCGGTAATTCCTTTTGAGCTGAAAGGTTCGTTAGAACTTACCGTTTTTAAATCAGATGCATCCTTTTTTAACGCGGAACAGATGACACTAGCTCATGATATTGCAGACATCATGATACCGAAAACTCACACACCTGGCGCATCGGACTCTTATGCAGCACAAATACTCGATGAACTCATGGTGTCATGGGCATCTCTAAATACTCAGCAGCAGATGCTTTCTTTTTTGAGCGAATTTAAAGATAGAGCGCGTGATCTGAACGGCAAAGGCTATTTGTTAATGAACAGAGAACGCCGTCTAGCTTATTTGGTAGAAATAGATCAGAAGGCTTTTGAAGACACAACTTCTTCATTTCTAATCGCTTATAAACGCTTCAAAGAACTGATTTTCCACCTCCATTACACGTCTAAGGAAGCAAACCCAGAGTTTATCTTAGTCCCCGGAGGATACAAAGGAGATGTAACGGAAGATGAATTGCAGGCAATTTATAAAAGGCAATACCTATGAATAATGAGTTCGATGTCATCGTCGTTGGCTCAGGAATAACCGGAGGCTGGGCAGCTAAGGAATTCTGTGAAAAAGGGTTTAAAACGCTTGTCGTTGAGCGGGGGCGCAACGTCAAGCATAGAGGTCCTGAATACAAGGATTTTGAGGCTCCATGGGAACTTCAAAACAGAGGGATGCCGGCGGAAGAGCTTTCTGAAAACGGACATTACACCACATTAAGGCAAAAGGGACATTTATATAGAACTGATGCGCTTCAATTTTTTGCAGACGACAAACAAAGTCCATATAGCTTTCCTAAAGACAAACCCTTCATGTGGGTCAGAGGTCATCAGCTAGGAGGGCGCTCTCTCACATGGGGGAGGCAAGTGTTGCGTTGGAGCAAAAAAGATTTTCAAGCAAACGCGAACGATGGTCATGGCATACCCTGGCCTATTGGTTACGATGATTTAGCCCCCTGGTATAGCCATGTTGAAAAGTTCATCGGTGTAGCTGCAAATAAGGATGGACTTGAAACGCTACCTGATGGTGAGTTTCAGCCACCATGGGAGATGAGCTATGCCGAACGTTTTATTTCAGATAACTTAGCTAAGAGATATAAGGACAGGCACCTAATCATTGGCCGTTCGGCAAACATTACACAGCCAACAGAAGAACAACTGAAATTGGGTAGAGGGAAGTGTTTAGCTCGTTCATATTGCCGCAGAGGCTGTTCATTTGGCGCCTATTTCAGCACACAATCAGCGACGTTGCCGGCAGCTCAAAAAACCGGAAACCTAACAGTAGTTACTGACGCTATTGTCGAACGTGTAGACTATGATGATAAAACCAGACGCGCCACCGGAGTTAGCGTCATTGATGCCAAGACCCTGGAAAAAAGACAGTACAAAGGCCGAGCCATCTTCATGTGCGCATCAGCTTTAGGGACGGTGCAAATTCTATTAAATTCTAAATCTGCCACCTTCCCAAATGGTATAGCAAACTCGTCAGGAGCCTTAGGTCACTATATTATGAGCCACTTTACGGGCGTTGTAGCAAGCGGAGATGTTCAAGTAGAGGAAGATAAGTTTGCATTCGGACGACGCCCTATAGCAACGTATATCCCGAATTATCGTCATGACAAACTCATGGACGCAGATTTTGTGAGAGGATTTGGTTTCCAAACTACCGCTCAACACCGTTCTTCAGTAAGCCCACCGGCTAAACGTCCAGGTATAGGTATAGAAGGAAAAGAAAAAGTCGGTCAATCAGGCCCCTGGAAATTTCGCGCATTTATGTACGGCGAGATACTTCCTTATTTCGACAATATGGCAACACTGCATCCGACTCAAAAAGACAATTGGGGAATGCCGATATTACACATTGATGCGGAAGTGAAGGAAAACGAGCGAAAAATGGTCAAGCAAGCAGCAAAAGATATCGAAGAAATGCTCATTGCAGGTGGATGTTCTAATATCGTTGTAAACGCAGTCCCAGACAGTAAGCACATACCTCTTGGGAAACAAATTCACGAAATGGGCGGAGCTTGCATGGGCAGCGACCCAAACACCTCCGTGCTAAATGAATGGAATCAAACTCACGATGTGGCAAACTTATTCGTTACTGATGGAGCTTGTATGTCCTCAACCGCAACGCAAAACCCTTCGTTAACATATATGGCTATTACCGCAAGAGCCGCCAATTATGCCGCTAATCTTTTAAAGAAAGGCCTAATGTGAGCATAAACAATGATCAAGTTATTAAGATTATTTGGCAAAACGTGCGTAATTCTAATGGGCCTGGTTGCTTCAGCTGATCTTCACGCGAGTGACCTTGACCCACAACCAAAAGATCAATGGATCCCAATATTTAACGGGAAAAATTTAGATGGCTGGATACCCAAGTTTGCTGGCCACGATTTAGGTGTAAATTACAAAAACACATTTCGTGTCCAAAATGGTTATCTGACTACGAATTACGACCAATACGACAAGTTCGATTTCGAATTCGGGCATTTATTCTATCAAACGCCTTATTCGTATTATAAGTTGCGGGCGACCTACCGTTTTCTAGAACAACAGCTACCGGGTTATAAAAACGCATGGAAAAATAACGGATTTATGATCCACGCCCAACCTCCATCGTCCATGACGAAAGAGCAACGTTTCCCAGTGAGTTTGGAAGTTCAGCTTTTAGGTGCTAATGGGGACAATGATGTTCGACCCACCGGTAACGTGTGCACGCCAGGCAGTCATATCTATATCGATGGGGTGAAAATTACTAAGCATTGCGTTTTATCAGCTTCAGCAACATTTCCAGGCGACCAATGGGTAGACATTGAAATTACGGTTCAAGGAAGTGAGCTGATTGCTCACGCTATTAATGGAAAGGAAGTTCTTTCCTACAGTAACCCCACTTTGGACGAGAAACATCAAAACCTTATATCGCTGTATGGTGACACAACCATGCATAGTGGTTTCATCGCCATTCAAGCAGAAAATAGTACCGTACAATTCAAGAGCATCGAAATTATGCCATTAGGCTATGTTCCATCTGAAAAGGAAGATTAATGAAAGTTCTACTAAACAGTCTAAGAAAGCCTTGCAGAAAAAAAATCATCCTTACATTAGCATGCCTTCCGATGTTTGTCTTTGCATCGAGCAACAACGCTCCTCAATTGCCAACACAAGAACACGTAATGGCACAAATGGAAAAAGTCGCAAATTGGCAAGTTGCGCGCACTCAACATATGACTCATGTCGGCCGTGCTCGAGCTGGTTCTGAAGCGTATGGACGATGGATTCAAGGCGCTTTCTATAAGGGCCTCACTAAACTTGCCGAACGATCAGAGAACCCCTTTTACGAAACTTGGATCGGGTACGTGGGTAATGCTCACAACTGGAAAATGGGTAAAGTTAAATACTTTGCCGACGACCATGTTATTGGGCAAACCAACCTTTGGTATTATCGCAGACATAAAAACGAAGAAGCGCTTGCGCCAGTAAAAGATACGTTTGACTGGCTCATTGAGAAAGCGCCAGACAATAGCCTCGAGTTCGTCGCTGGCAGAAATAAAGATAACGTACACAACTGCCAATGGAGATGGTGTTGGGCTGACGCCTTGTTTATGGGGCCGCCCGTACTATTCGAACTTTCCGCTATTACAGGCGATCCAAAATACGCTGATTACGCTCACAAAGAGTTCCAAGCAACCATTGCCTATCTACAAGATCCGAAATCCAAATTACTTTTCCGAGATTCTCGTTATTTTGACAAACAGGGGAAGTTTGGTGAACAAGTTTTCTGGTCTAGAGGAATGGGCTGGGTATACGCAGGCGTTGTACATGTTTTGGAAAACCTCCCTCGCGATCACCAATACCGTTCTTATTATGAGTCGCTCTACGAAGAGCTCACATTAGCTATCGTAGAGCTGCAAAAACAAGATGGCGCTTGGCCTATGTCACTGCTGGCAGGAGAAAAGTATGCTGAGCCAGAAACCAGTGGAACGGCCTTTTTCACTTATGGAATTGCATGGGGAATTAATAGTGGCTTACTAGATAGAAACACATATCTACCTAACGTAAAAAAAGGATGGAAGGTACTTTCTTCAGCCGTACATCCTGATGGAAAATTTGGGTGGGTACAGGGAGTCAATGAAAAGCCCGATGTAGTAACAAAAAATGACTCTCAGCTATTTGGCGTGGGTGCCTTTTTGCTTGCTGGAAGTGCTATGTATGACCTTTTAGAACCTCAATAGTGTTTATCTATTTTGGTGTAAAATCAGGAAATAAATGTGAAAAGAAATATAAAAACCTCGTTACGACTATTAACAGCATGCGGCGCTATGATTTTTGCTGGTCAGGGGCTCGCGGCAGACTGCAGCAGTACCCCAGCAAATCCAAACGGTAAGGCTTCTAAGCTGCAAAACGCGTTACAGCAAGCGACGAATACCGGCAAGCCACTTAGATTGACTGGTACTTACTATATTGGTAGCGATAAAGATGCATCAGATGGAAAAACCATTCTCAAAGGTATAACCGTAACGTTACGGAAAGACTTAATAGTAGATGCCACGGCCGCGCGTTTTATCGCAAAGGCTGATTTAGATGGTGACTTGTTTAGTTTCGACACGAAAAGTAATGACAACGTTTGTGAGAACAAAGGTCAGCTTGCTGACTTTACTTGGAAAGGCGGTGATTTCGATATGTCCCGCGCTAAAGTATCGACTGTTGTACCTATCACACGCTTAACGCCTGCAGGACGGGAAGGTAAAGACAAAACTGCCGATGCACTCTCTATCCGAGGTGTCGTAAATACAACCAACTACCATAAACTAAATGAACTCGTCATCGAATATATTAATTTTTACGGCACGCGCAACAATAGTGACCCTTTCTACAAAGCGGGTGGTGACAGTGGCATTTTGATGACAGGCGCACTGAAAGCGACGATAAGATATAACAATTTTTATGGGGTTCGGGACGCCGCGGTTTATTTATCAGCCGGCGGGGATAAGGGTCAGTTTGGCGACCACTTCACCATTCATGACAACTATGTAGAGCGCGCGTTTGATGGTTTTACGTCAAAAAGAGGGGCTGACAACATAGTTATGCGTAATAACGTACTGGAAGATGTCGTAGTTGGGCTCAGCACAAAAAGTGTTTATCCAGGCTGGCAAGCTACAAACGTGAAGATTCTAGATAACACTATCGATAACGCCATGCGCGCAATCAGCCTTGAAACCACGAACAATGTAATGATTGAACACAACGAAATAAACAAACTGGGAGATGTGGTTGCAGGCCAAACTTCAACCAGCAAAGCTAATTTCAATGCTTATGCCGACGCTTTTGAAGGCATTGCGCTTAATGGCGTTCAAGGAACAAACACTATAAGAAATAATGAAATTAGAGGCGTTACCGGTAGCGCGAGAGAAGGAACCACTACTACGTGGGGGATTGTGCATCGCAGCTATGAAGGCCGCGATACTAAAAACATTAATAAAACTAACAATACATTTTTAAATTTAGACAAGTGGAGCAAGTACCTCTAACTGCTTTGACCCATTAAGCTATCGAAGGCACAGTGTTTTTAGAGCTGGCCTTCTCATTTAACCCTCACATGGACAAGCTATACCCGGCAGCCACCGATTTAAATCGCTTATATTAGAAAACTAGCTCTTCAACTTACACTCTGTATTTTAGCTTTGCTTAGCTAAATTAGTCATAACACGAGACTAACGGCAGCCTTGTCCTCACGCGACGACAAGATCGTGTTAGTTATTAAGACCAATGCTTTTTTGAGAGCATCGCTGTCGTCTAAAGTTTGTGATGTACTTTGTGGAAATTGGCTTTTTAAGCAAAGCGAAAGTTGGTCATAGAAGTTACTGGGTAAAGCTAAATGGGCAAAACTTCCCGCATTTCTCGCTCTGTAGAAATCTATAACAAGGTTCGTCGCATTAAGCTCACTACTATTTTCCATACTCTTGACACTTGGAGCGCAATGACAGAGGTCAACGATCTCTTTTACCGTATTTGACGAGAGTTGCTCTACCAAGTCTGAAGGCCACTCATCTAAATATCTACCGTTGACCACTTGCTGTAAATGCTGGTCGGTGAAATCCAAATGATTTTTTGACGACAAAATACTGTTGTCCCACGTGGCTTGCTGACTTCTATGAAGAAAGCCCCACTCCTTTTCGTAAATCGAAAACCATTTTGAAAAATTCTTAACCTCACGAACGATGACTGTCTCTACTAGTGAATGCCCCTCTGTATTAATCGTCACAATTGAATAGCCAGGCTGGTAAGCAGCTAGAGATGGTACTTGAACATTTGTTAAACCGTGCTTTGAAGATTGGCTTACATCAAAAAGATGCATGTGACCACCAAGATGCAGCTTCAAACCTGTTGCCGCTAGCACAGCTGTAGTATCTTCACTGGGTTGACGTGACATTTGCAGTGAATTTTCGCCAAGTAGCTCAGCAATACTTTGTGTTTGTTGGTCTGAGAATTCAGCCATAGGAAAATGGCTAAAACTGACTAATTTTTTGTTCTGCTTTTTAGCACGCACAACAACATCTTTAATCCAATCCAACAGTTTTGGCTTGTACTTTACTAGCGCATTGTAGCCAGCATTGCTCGACCCATAAAACTGCTTGTCCTTCAAGCTACCTTTCGGCCTGTAGACATTGGCATCTATCGCCAAGAGCCAAAGGCCTTTCACCGGCTCGACCAAATAGCTCATATCAGGCATGTCCACACA
The DNA here is from genome assembly GCF_048517045.1 of Alteromonas sp. OM2203. Taxonomy (NCBI): domain Bacteria; kingdom Pseudomonadati; phylum Pseudomonadota; class Gammaproteobacteria; order Alteromonadales; family Alteromonadaceae; genus Alteromonas; species Alteromonas sp. OM2203. The sequence continues at coordinate 220,446 of NZ_CP183210.1, read as the reverse complement.
AAACTCTTCCGTGTCACACCATTGCCAGTGGCGCTCTTCTAAATCCACTGTATTAAATGGCGTTTCGAACAACTTGTCTTCAGGCGATGGTAAGAAACCATGTTCAGATAGTGATTGTGCAATCTCTTTATACCCCCACTCTTTAAGTAGTTCTGAGCAAAAATCACTTTTCCCAGACATACACTCTTGATGTGATGGGCTCATAACACTGATTTCTGCACCTTCACGATTTATAAAGTCGCGTTTACCACCTGGTTGCGTGAAAGGCCTGACTGGGTCGTGGTTTCCGTTGATAGCGAAGAACCGTAGTCCGTGCTTATGTCGGTATTCGTCTAGTATTTCCTTTAATGCTAGGATATTTACTGGCTGACCGTCGTCTGTAAAGTCACCTGGTAACGCTACTAACTTGATATTTCTTTCTACCACATCATCAAGCGCTTCTTTAAACACCATAATATTTTCATTAAACAGTCGAGTAGAACCTAATTGAGCCCGCATGCTTCTGAGTAATATTGGAGCATGGCTTACAGGGTCTTTTGGCAGGGCATTTTTGGGAAGCCTTGCTGCCGCGGCTTCAGGTGCGTGAAGATGGATATCTGCTATAAAGGCGATTTTTACCGGCGGAATTTCGTTTTGGGCAACGATACTAGTAGAAATAAGTGAAAAGGAGTAACAAATAACTAGCAACGCGCCAGACATTACATTCAATATGCTAGCGTCACATACTCTTATTTCTTTCGCTCTCTTTTCATTTTTACCCATTACGCAGTCCTATTCAGCAAGTCCTAATAGTAATAACTGCGCTTTGCACTCAGTGGGGACAGTGGTTCACACAAACTAATTTAAAACGTTTTGGAGTATTACACTTTTGTGAAGTTTAGCGCTTCGCAAAAATTTCCTGTCCCCTTTTTCAAACAACACCGCTCTACCCTTAAAAATAGTCTTTGAATGTGTACCTATGCGTTATTTCTTACTTTCTTTAACTTTGGTTTTTAGCGCTATATCTTGCGCGAAATCACTGGACCAGTATCAAATTATTGGTTCTCACAATAGCTACAAAAAAGCGCTTCCACCAGAGGCAGAGCAATTCTTAGCAGGTACGTCACCTGAACTTTTAAAGAAGATTTCTTATAGTCACCCTTCACTTGTAGAACAGTTGAATTTAGGAATTCGTCAAATTGAAATTGATGTGGTTAACGATCCAAATGGATATCAATATGACACGCCAGAAATAGAAACGCTTTCTAATGGCAATTGGTTTACAAAGAGCGAACGTCAAATTTTGGCAGAACCTGGGTTTAAGGTTCTACATATTCCACACGTCGATGTAATGACGCACTGTTCGACCATGCAGCTTTGTGCAAGGCAACTTCTAGAGTGGTCAGAAGCGAACCCTAACCATTTCCCCATTACCGTTCTTTTGAATGTGAAAGAATCTCAGCCAACGTTTGTTAGCAAAGCGGCTCCCGCCACTTTCTCCTTTTCAGATTATAAACGCTTAGACAATGAAATTGCGCGTTTATTTGGGGGTAAGTTAGTTACTCCAGATCGCGTTCGGGGTAAGTACCACACGTTAAGGGCAGCAATAGCGGAGACTGGCTGGCCAAGTGTTGAGGCACTTCGAGGTAAGTTCTTATTTTTATTCGATGCTAATGAAGAGCAAAAAGAGATATATCTTCAACAGGGTTCAACCCTTCAAAAGAAAAGCATGTTTCTCTCTGTACCCAGAAATTCCGACGCTGCCGCAATATTCATTCGAAATGATCCAGTTAAAAATCAAAAAGAAATTCAAGCGCTAGTCAAAGATGGTTTTCTAGTGAGAACACGCGCAGATGCTGATTTATCGGCTACGACAGAAAGTTTGCGAGAGCAAAGAGATGCGGCTTTTGCGAGTGGGGCTCAGTTCATCTCTAGTGATTTCTATAAGCAGTCTCCTCAATCCACTAATCGCAGTCATTCAGTGTCTTTCGAGAATGATTGCTTGAAAAGATTTAACGCTGTTACACATCAAAATTTAATCAATTAAAAGGTAAAACCATGCATACTAACTTCAAAAAAACACTCTTAGCTACAGCTGTCCTATCAGCCACCTACATGACGCAATTTACTGCGCTAGCACAGCAGACTGAAGATGAAATGATAGAACAAATTGTAGTGAGTGGTTTTCGTGGCTCGCTGATAAAAGCTAAAGATTTAAAAAAGGACGCGCTAAGTTCGCAAGATTCAATCCTTGCTGAAGATATTGCTGACTTCCCAAGCCTCAATTTAGCGGAGTCTATTCAAAGAATACCAGGCGTAACCATAACCCGTGAAGCCGGTGAAGGAAGGCAGATATCTCTGCGAGGCCTAAATGCAGATTTTACTCAAGTGCAATTAAATGGCATGGAAGCACTGGGTACATCTTCATCTGCAATGGATAGTAGAGGTACAACTAACCTATCTCGCTCTTTCGACTTTAACATTTTTGCGTCCGAGCTATTTAACCAAATTGACGTTCAGAAGAGTTACTCTGCAGAAATGGATGAAGGCGGCATAGGCGGCACCGTCAAGCTCTATACCGCAAAGCCATTTGATTATGATGGCTTCAAAAGTGTAATTAGTGCGCAAGCAGGCAATAATTCGTTAACAGACGACGTAGCCCCTAGAGTCGCAGCCTTAGTTTCAAACACATGGGGTGATTTCGGCGCTCTTGTCTCACTAGCACTTAGCAAGCGTGATACGGCTGAACAAGGTTATAACACCTATCGTTGGCGACCTCGCAACGCCCAAGGCACAGATATATCTTCACTATCACAAACAGATCAAGATGCCGTAAATAGCGGCAACCTGCGTTTCTCACGAGGCAGTAGATACTCCCAATTTAATAGTGAACAAACCAGGGTTGGCGCTACGTTAGCGCTCCAATACAGACCGTCTGATGCATTTTCACTTGGTCTTGATGCGCTATACGGCACACTTGATAACGATCGCGGAGAGTTTCACTTACAAAGCAGAGGCTCTAGTTCTACGGCACTTGGCTGCACAGGTGCGGATTATGACGGTGCGCGCAATTTTTGTTCTAGTTTGATTGACATAGAATATAACCAAAACAACGAAGTTATATATTCGTCATGGGAAAATACCGCGCTGCACTCAGAAAGTCGCGATCAACAAGCAACAACAGACATTTCACAGTTGGTGTTGAGCACTCAGTGGCGTGTGACCGATGCACTTACAATTTCAGGCCTACTCGGCCATATGCAAAGTGAATACGAAAGTAATAGTGCAAAAGTCTACTTAGAATCTTTCGCGGACATGACCATAGATTTCAGAGAAGACCGCTTTTACGGTACCAATTCCTACATCAACGGATTCGACCCAACAGATATCAATGAGTTCCGTTATCACGAGATAGACCTTGAAGAGGATGAAGTAGAAAATAGCTTTGATATCGCTAAGCTTGATGCGGATTACTTGCTGTCTGATAACGCGTCTTTGAAATTTGGTGGCTCCTTTAAGAAGTTCGAACACAGCAACAACAGAGAACAGGTCGGCAATGCACTAAGAAGTGAATGGCAAAGCGGCGAAGTAAGCGATGTGATTAACCCTGAATTTGTTTATGTAAACTCAATTCACAAAAAACAAGATTGGCTAAGTACGGACGTTGGGGCTGTGCTAAACGAATTCAATGTTGACCGCGACATAGAATATAGCGATGCGCCTAATGAAGTCATAGAAGAGACCATGGCGCTATACGCGACATATGAATATGACATTCTATTGCCTGATTCTGAGCTGAGAGCTAGTTTTGGTTTACGCTATTTTGATACCGATATTCAATCTAGCGGCATAGTGAATGGTAGTGAATACGTCACTGTAGAGAGGGACTATGATGGACTGTTGCCCACGCTAAATGTTGCATGGTATGCCACTGAGAGCCTTGTACTAAGAGCGAGCGCAGGGAAAAACGTAACGCGACCTACATTGGGAAGCTTATCTGTATCAGGTACGGTAAATACTGACCCATTATTTGGTTCAAGTGGTTTGAGTATCAATGCGGGTAATCCTGGCCTTCAGCCTTTTGAAACAATCAATATGGAGGCAGCTGTTGAGTACTACTTTGATGAAGTCGGCTATGCCTCTATAACTTACTTCCAAAAAGAGATTGATAATTTTATCGCTACTAATGTATCTCCAATAGCCTATGGTGATACAGGATATCCGCTTTCGTTAATTGAAGGCATGGTAGACGAAAATGGAAATGCGCAAACGCCAGATACGCTGTACACCTTCTCACAGCCTCAAAATCTAGCAAAAAGCGACTTTTCAGGCTGGGAAATAGCGTTCCAGCGTGATTTCGATTTTCTGCCGGCACCGTTCGATAATCTTGGCGCTATTGTTAACTATACCTATTCTGATGGCGAGTCTTTACACAATGTTTTAGTCGACGGTGAAAGTGTGGAAGTTTACCGCCCCTTTTATGGATTGTCTGAAAATATCTACAATGCAACAGTGTATTACGAGACTGATAATTGGGGAATGCGCGTTTCTGCAGCCTATCGTGATGATTACCTAACGCAGGTTGAAACGTCGAGCAGTGACCAAGATGAGGCGGGCTTTCACGGCACCACTTACTGGGACTTCTCAGCATTTTATAATGTAAATGATTATCTCAAGGTGACACTAGAAGGAATCAACCTTTCTGATGAGCGCGAAGAGCAATACAGCGATTCGGATGACCGTTTGTACAACACAACGGTAAGTGGAAGAACCTTTTACTTAGGTTTTACTTATTCAATGTAAATAGATGTGCTCGAAGGGCCCATAGAAATAAGCCCTTCGAGCTTTTAATAGCGATAAGAAATGGCAACAGAGTAATTACGACCACTTACCGTAGTGTTGTATGGACGATAAGTAGAATCGGAGTATTGAATTTCTCGTTCATCAGTGAGATTAGTTGCTTCAATCCTTAGCTCTACACTGTCCGATATTTGATAAGCTACAACCGCATCCATATATAGCGTTGATAGAAATCCTGTCTCATCTTCATCAACTAAGGTTCCTCCATCTACTCTTGCAATATACTCATCGCGATAGGTGGCTGAGAGCCTTAGGCTCAATGCGTATCCCTCAAGATAGGCGGTAAGATTGGCCAATAGTGGAGAAAGATAAGGCGCAGTCTTTTTATCTATGCGGTCACCAGTATTAGTGTTGTAATACTGAACATTTCCAAATGTATAACTAGCATTTGCCACTATCCCAAAGTGAAATACGTTAAGGCGCGACATATAGTCGCCCAATGACCACTCTAATTGCGCACTCCCTTCTACGCCATATAAAAAATAAGTACCTTGGTTCGTTGGCTTTACAACATCTATGTAGACACGTTCAAAATCACTAGAGAATAATTCAGGATAATTGCTAGCTACGTCACTTAAAAGCAAGCGTTGTCTATTGGAAGCTAAACTGTTTTTTATCCATTTACCAAATATATTAGCTGAGTATCTATCGGTTTCTCCCGGATAGGCTTCGAAGCTTAGATCGAGATTGTAAGCACTTACAGGCTTAAGCCTATCATTGGGAAGAATGAATACATTTTCGTTTTCGATAAGCTGAATAGTTCTTGTCAAAGTATCCAATTCTTGGTGGCCTATCGTTCTGCTCATTCCAACTTTAACTACTTGCTCACCTTTTCTGTAATTAAATTGTATTGAGGGGAGAAACGCAATATTGCTTAAGTCATAGCGATTTCTAAGACTAGACTGAAATACCGAAACAGAAGACGCATCACGCTCTGCTCGTAGTCCCGCATCGAATGTCCAATCACGACCTTCGACAGAGTATTGAGTAAAGAAAGACGCTCTTTTTTCTTTTATCAGGTTGTCAATAACTCTATCGGGAGCATAAGAAAATAACAGTGAATCCACCGAAGAAGGTTTGTTGTAAAAAGAGAATACCTCTTCTGGTCTAAGGGCTAACCAATTTAAATGCTGATGACTATCAAAAACATAGGCTGTGCTTTGAGGTACTGACTCTCGTGTAGATGACCAGCGTTCTTTTAGGATGTTTTGAATATCCGTATATTTGGCCGTATTTTCAAACTGCACGAATTCCAAACCCAGCTCCCAGCTGCTTCGATGGCTTGTACTTACCTGTACTTGACCTTTCGCGTAAGTAAAATCAGAGGTAGAGATAAACTGCTCAGAGTCGAGTTCGTTCATTTGCCACATATCGGGTTGAGTCAACTCCGCACTATATTTTATATCAGGAAAGTAATAATCGCCTCTGTAGTCGACAGAAACATCACTTTCTCCTCTCATGTAAGCTCGAATACTCTGAGGCATTCTATAACTAGCACTTTGCATACCTAGCACGCCATCAAATACAAGACTGCTCGACAGTCTATGCTCAAAGTTCAGCACGGTTTGTTGAAACTGTGTTGATACCTCCTGATGACGGCTTTCTGTTCCAACACGAGCATTTCGGTAATCCGCATAAACGAGTTCGTTCTTTGAGTTAACCTCTGCATCAGCTAAAAAAGTTTTGCCCTCGATAATTGGCGTAGACTGAAAACCCCGTGGGTAAAGGTGATTCTCTTGTCGTTGGCTATCGAGTCGGCCGTAGATCCAGTCGATTGTGAAGTGACTAGGGTCAGTTTGATACTCTATAGTCGCCCCGATTCCTAGGCGGTCCATGTCTCCTCGCCACACAGAATAACGATTTCCCCTTGGAATCCTGATTTCTTGATTCTGCCAAGCTTCAACCAACTCTGGCTCTAAGTCAGAGACATTCGCCCCTTCGGGAGCAAGTCGCCTCCATCTAAAGGTATTTGCGCCTTGCTCTTGATACGACCTCTGTCCGTAGGCTGCAGAAATCAACATGCCCCAATGCTGGTCGGTTGAAGACAGAGTAAATGAAGAACGGTTTGAAAGACCTTCAGCATATTGGTTCGTATCGACTTGATGAGAAACGTTCCAATGTAGTCCTGGTGAATCGAAAGGTTTTGCTGTGGTTAAAGCAGCAATACCAGCTACGCCGCCGCTTGGTTGCCCTACAGAGTAGCTTTTAAAAACTTTAATTTGGTTAAAAAGTTCTGAAGTAAACAAGTTGAGGTCAAAGGAACGATCTCTATCTCTCTGAGTCCTGCTATCCATAGGAGAGTCATTGTTTGAAAGTACAGGCATCCCATTAATCGTAACTAAGGTAAAGTCGGGGTCTAAACCTCGAAGCACCACCTGCCGACCCTCACCTGCTTCCCTCGTTATGCTCATTCCTGGAATTCGTTGCATCGATTCTGCAAGATTTCTGTCTGGGTATCTTGAAATGTCTTGAGCGACGATAACATCTGTGACCTGTTTCTCGTTGCGCTTTTCTTGTCTAGACAGGTTTAGAGAGCCCCGAATTCCGTTAACGTTTATTTCTTCTATAACGGTTTCGTCGATTATACTTTCAGGCTTTCGAATGACTACCCCACTACTCGTAATGCTATAAGTTAGTCCTGTTCCGTCCAGCACTTTTTGTATCGCGGTTTCAAGCGTATATCTGCCAGACATAGCAGGCGACATTACTTCTTTAATCAGGGAGGGCGATGCGATATAACCAACACCGAACTTTTCTGCAATTAGCGCTAAGCTTTGACTCAGTGATGTTGAAGTCAGCGTTATATTTTCTAGTCTCTCACGGTCAACGGTAGATGCATAAGTGAAAGAGCTCATGTCACTGACCAATAGTGACAAAACAAATACTACTCTACATCTACACGAGACGTGTTTAAGCATGGTGAGTGGCTACTTTATTTGTCTCACTATGTAATCCGAACTCGTTCGTTCGACCGAGAATTCTTGCATTGAAGATAATAAGTTTAGAGACTCACTAATATCACGTAAACTAAACCGCCCTGAGATTATTACATCTGGGTCGCCAATGTAGTTGACGTGTCGTGATGAATAACGGTTCAATCTTGCTATCACCTCGTTTATAGGTGTGTCTTCAATACTTAACCACCCCATCCTCCAACTTGGGAGCTGCTGTGGCGTAAATGCCGAGTTTGATGTAATAACCCCGTTTTCGAGCTTAATTTCTTGACCTCTATTTAAGAGAATTTCGCGGTCGGCGCTAACTCTTACCGTACCGTCGTAAACTTTTACAATAGTCTGACCTTCTAGCCTATCAATGTCGAAAGCAGTCCCTACAACTGTGATTGTTGCTTCATCCAAATCGACAATGAACGGTCTTTGTGGCGCATGCGTTACGTCAAAATATGCCTGGCCTTTAGTGAGGTTAACCTCTCTCTTTTCAGCACTAAACGCTACACTTATTTGACTATCACCACCTTGATAAACAATTGAGCCATCATCTAATACGTTGGACTTTTCTTCTGTTGTAGAAGTTGAAATAACGGTGAAAGTACTGGTTTCATGGTCAGCAAGGGCAGACAGTTGTTCCTCAGAGTTCGCCGTTATATCGACATTACCCGAAGTAATAAACACGACAACACATGCAATACAGGCCGCCGAAGCAATTGACCAATAAGTCGCTATGCGATTGCGCGACACTTTATCCTCTACATTTTTGTTTTCAGTTAGACCATTTTGCGTTAGTGGCGTGATATTCGTTGTGATTTTTGTCGATAAAGCGATTGACCGTGCAGCAAGTTCGGGCTGCCCCATTGCGGTAGCTATCTTGCGAAAAGCAGCCTTGTTTTCTTCTACAGCAAGCCAGTTAGCGAAATCACGCTGCTCTTTTTCGCTTAATTCATCAATACGATCAAACCAGTCTGCTGCTTCTTCTAAAACTATTGATGTCATCTTATTACGCCATTTACCCTGTACAGTAAAACCGAGAGGTAGAATTTCATCTTTAGTTGTCCTCTAGCCATCCAGCTTCTTCAAGTTTCACCGTGATTTCTACCATCGCTCTTGTTAAATGCTTTTTGACCACCTCAACACTTACATCTAACCTTCTAGCGATGTCATCCCGCGCCAAGCCGTCTACTCTTCGAAGTAGAAAAATTTCTCTTCTGAGAGGTGACATGTTCAAGAGTATACTGTCTACCAGCGCCAGTTTCTGTTGATTAAGGTAAGTATTACTTGGCGAATAGTCGTCAGATTGAATACTTACTTCTTCAATATCGACGTACTGCGGAACATTTTTTTTCTGAAAATCGTATAAAACTGTTTTCGACACCGTAATCATATAGGCGAGTGGAGAGTCTAATTCCGATAGATGCTTGCTTTTCTTCGTCCTCAACACTGTCTCTTGAAAGATATCGTCAGCTTGGCTTTTATCGACCGTTAAACTTCGAATAAATGCCTTTAGCGAAGCGAGCAAATCTTTTACGTCGCTATTTTCTAATTCATCCCAATGTAAATCTGCCGCTGGTTTCATTATTCGTTAATGTACTGAAATTCCATTGAATTATCGTATAACTTTTGTGTGACACTAAGATTTCAGAAGCCCCGCAACCCCATTTAAAATCTAACTTTACGACTTAAATATTAAATGTAATGAGGTGAAAAAATCACCTCACTGAGAATTAATAAATATCTAGATAAAACATATCTTTGAGCAACATGTTTTCATCTTTTAAATACGAAGGGTTTCTATCACAAGTATTTTCTGTCCCGTCGATTATTCCTGCTAAAACCCTTCCTCCATCAGTTCTACACACCGTTCTTTCATGCGGCCTAAGATCCCTGTTAATTGGGTTTGTAGAACCAGGGAAAACACTATTTTGTCCAATACTAGAAAGTTCTTGAACTCCCGGAGCCCATGTTTGACCCGGCCCTCTGGGATCTTTCCAATAGTAGCAGTAGCTCCCCGTCCCAAATGCCCAACTGTCGAAAGATGCCCTACTACGCTGGTCGTGATAATTACCGTGAGAATACTTTCCTACATAAACTACTGGGTGACTACCATCGGTTTCGATTTCTGAGACTGGTTTGGTGTACCTACCATTGTGCTGCCAGTAAGTGACGTGTTTTATCGAGCCATTTACAGTGTGTACAGTTACTGGCTCCCAATCATCGGAGTGACCACTGTCAAAAGTAGTACAACCATTTTGATTGCCGTAGTAAGCCCAGTAAGTAATGAGTGAATGACTATTTCCGCCTACTAATTCGGAATAGCTTTCTACATAAACAGAAGGAGGTGACACCTGAAATGAGGATTTGCTAGTGCAATTGCCAGAGTTAAGTCCTTGGGCGGGTTCAGTTGGCCAGCACTGTAGATCGTTTCTTAGTTTAAAAACAGGCCTAAAATCCTGTACTTCTGTAGTGTTAGCTAAAGATGAAAAAGATAAGCTAGCTATAATTAATGCAGCGATAGTCTTCATAGTTAATCCAATTAGGTTAAGTTAGTTCGCAGTTAATTTAAAACTACAACTATGAAGACTAATTATTTATCAAGACGGGGACGAAAATAGTGCGTGAAATTAGAACTTATCTAAATCGAATATGATCGCGGTTAAGGTCACTAATCTTTGAACAGCCCATTAGTCGCATATCGCGCTCGATTTCCGCAACCATTAATTGCATCGCTCTCTCTACACCTTTTTGGCCCGCCGCGGCTAAAGCAAATAGATAATAACGTCCTAAGCCAACAGCTTTTGCCCCAAGCGCTAATGCTTTTAAAACGTGAGTGCCTCTTTGAGCACCACTATCAAATATGACATCTATTTTGTCGCCGACTGCGTCAACAATTTCAGCCAGATGATCAAACGAACTTCTCGAACCATCTAACTGACGACCGCCGTGATTAGAAATAACGATCCCCGTGCAACCGATATCCACAGCACGCTTTGCATCTTCAACACTCATTATGCCTTTCAAGCAAAACTGGCCACCCCAGAACTTAACCATCTCTTCAACATCTTTCCAATTCATCGAGGGGTCTAACATATTAGTAAAATAGTCACCTATTGAGCTAGCACCGCCTCCCATGTCGATGTGGGCGTCTAACTGAGGAAGAGAGAATTTCTCGTGGGTAATGTAGTTAATGCCCCACATTGGGCGTGTTGCAAATTGCCATAAACCTTTGAGGTTGAGTCGAAAGGGAATAGCGAAACCTGTTCGCAAATCGCGCTCTCTGTTGCCGCCGGTAATAGAATCTACAGTCAACATCATAACTTCGATATTAGATTCTTTGGCTCTTTCCATCATAGCCCTGTTCAGGCCACGATCTTTATGAAAATAGAACTGATAAACCTGTGGCGTATCATATTTTTTAGCGATTTCTTCCATACTCACTGTACCAAGGGAAGAAACACCAAACATCGTTCCAAATTTTTCCGCTGCTCCTGCGGTCGCGCGCTCACCTTGGTGATGAAAAAGGCGCTGCAGTGCCGTAGGGGATAAATAGACTGGAAGCGCAAGCTTCTGCCCCATCACCTCAACACTTAAATCAATGTCTTTTACACCGGTCAGAACGTTTGGAATAAGGTCGCAACTCTGAAAGGATTCAGAGTTGCGACGCATAGTTACCTCGTCGTCAGCTCCCCCGTCGATATAATTGAATATAGGACCAGGCAACCTTTTTTGCGCTAACTTTCTAAAATCATGATAGTTATGACAGTTACTCAATAACATTTGCGTTTTCTTATTCCGATAGTTTGACAATAGCTACTTATATTATTCTTATTCTTCTTTATTCTTCTTGAATCGCTTTTTTGTAGAGTACAGGTAGAAAGCGGCTACCAAATCGTTACTTACACGATACCTGAGCCAGTGGAATTAGGGTCGCGCGGACGCTCTTTATCCATTTTTTCTCTGTAATCGACAGAGCGATAAGCACCGATAGGATTAATCGCCGCAGACTGACGATAGCGCGCCATGGCCAAGATAGGCGTAACATCAACGTTAAATGCTTTCTTAAGCTCTAATGAGGCCATCATCGCATCATTGTCTTCTTGATAACCGTATAGCGCTTCTCTGTCCACTAGTAATGCTTTAACGTAAGAACGCTGAACTTCGATTGCAGAAATAATTAAGCTCTCAATAGGATCAGTAACGTTATGCGATTGATCCAACATATAAGATGGGTTGAACTCTGCCTGCTGACGATATTCAGCATCAACTAATTCATTGAAAATTAGGAATTGTTGATATGGATGCAGTGAACCACTATCTAAATCGTCATCGCCATACTTACTATCATTGAAATGGAAACCGCCAAGTTTCTTAAACTGAATCAGGCGAGAAACAATCATTTCAATGTTTGTATTCGGTGCATGGTGGCCTAAATCGACAAGTGATTTACATTTTGGACCTAAGTGCATAGCCGCAAGAATATTTGAGCCCCAGTCCTGAATCACAGTCGAGTAAAATGCGGGTTCAAACATCTTGTGTTCGATGTGCATTTCCCAGTCATCAGGAAGCCCAGCATAGATTTTTTCCATGCTAGACAAATAGCGTTCAAACGCACGTTGGAAATGCTGTTGTCCAGGGTGATTAGAACCATCACCTACCCACACCGTAAGACTTTTTGCATCTAGCGCTTTACCGTACTCGATACAGTCTAGATTGTGCTGAATGGCCAACTCGCGAGAGGCTTCTTGCGTATTGCTCAAGCTACCGTATTTGTAAGATGCCGTTTGGCCCTTCTGATCTTGAAAAGTATTTGAGTTAACGGAAACCCACTTAATTCCGTATTCATCAGACGCTTGTTTCAATTCGCTGAAGTCATCTACCTTGTCCCACGGAAAGTGCGGCGACACACTATCGGTACAACCAGAAAGCTCATTAATCACCGCGCAGTCTTCGAGTTTCTCAAAAATATTGCGGGGTTCACCCTGTAATGGGAAACGGGCAAACCTTGTACCGCCGGTACCAGTCCCCCATGAAGGAACAGCAATTTGAAAGTCTTCAGCGGCCTTGGTGAACTTCTCGATATCAATACCATCACGTGCTAGCTTCTCAGCAAGTGCGTCATAGTCAGTTTTAAGGTTGCTATATAACTCTTCGTTTTTTTCGCTTATTAAAGCTGAATCTATTCTACGTAACATAATATACTCCTAGCGTAGGAAGGCTTCGTGCAAACCGCCGTCTACACTAATAATTTGGCCTGTGGTTTTATTAAGCTGACCAGATACAAGAAGGTAAGCTGCCTCTGCTTGATCTTCAGGCGTAATTGGTGACTTAGTAAGTGTTCTCTGCGCATAGAACTCAGCTAGGCGTGTACGAAGTTCCTCAGTGGAGTCTGACTCTTGGAACGGAATGTCATACTTAGTTAGCGAAGATATAACGCGGTCACGTGGGAACATGCTACTACCCTGCACAACAGTCGCAGGTGCCAGCGCGTTAACATTTACAAGCGGTGCTAGTGTTACCGCAAGCTCACGTACCAAGTGGTTTGCTGCAGACTTACTCGTATCGTAGGCAAGCGAACCTTTCTTCGATACAGCACCATTCACACTTGTAGTTAAAACCATATTCCCTTTCATTTGCTGCTTTTCCCAAATTTTTTGGGCTTCAGAAGCAACGACATAGCCACCTTTAACGTTTACGTTAAAGCTTAGTTCAAACACTTGATCATTCTTCGCCAAATCTGCGCCTTCTGCGATGAAAACACCAGCGGTAACGATAACTTTGTCGATACCTCCGTAGGCAAGAGTAACGTTAGCAAACAACTCTTCTACGGTATCGCGCTTTGTGATATCTACTTCTAAGGCAATCGCCGGTCCGCATGAAGAAATACCTGTTCCAGCTACTCCGATACCTTTACCATATAGAGCCTCAAGCTCTTTTGCTGTGGCTTTAGCATTTTCTAAACGCAAATCAGCACAAATAACATGCGCGCCCTCTTTCGCTACGCGGTGAGCCGTAGCTTTGCCGATACCATCGCCTGCGCCGATTACTACAACTACATCTCTTGCTAAAGGGGCTTCTTTAGGCATTCTTTGTAATTTGGCTTCTTCTAACGCCCAATATTCAATATCAAATGCCTCTTGTGCTGGTAATGCTGTGTACTCTGATATAGCCTCGGCGCCTCTCATAACTTCAATTGCACAGTTATAAAATTCAGCAGTGACTCTCGACTCGCTTTTATTTTTGCCCCATGCAATCATTCCAACGCCAGGAATAAGAACAACTGTAGGACTCGGATCCCTCATTGCTGGAGAGTCTTCTCGCTTACATGCTTCGTAATAGGCCGTGTAGTCTTCTCTATATTTCTCAAGAGAATTTTCAAACTTTTCAACCAATGTCTCTAGGTCATCTGTTTCAGGATTAAAGTCTACAAACAATGGTTTAATTTTTGTGCGAAGGAAGTGGTCGGGACAAGATGTGCCTAAATCAGCGAGTCGAGGAGCATCTACACTATTTACGAAACGTAGCGTTGCTTCATCATTTTGCAATGTGCCGATATATTTAACCTTATTCGAAAGTTTGCCTCGAGCAATTGGCATAAACTCTACGAGAAGCTTCTTCGAATCCTCAGCAGATAACGGCGCATACTTTTGACCGCCAAATGTTTGCTCGCCTTTATCATGCTCTTCAATATAACGAGCAGCGGTTTCAATAACCCATAGTGACGTCTCATAACAGCTTTTACTCTCTGAAGACCAATTTGTGTGGCCATGTTGTCCCAGCAAAATTCCCCAGATATCTGGATTCGCCTTGTAACTATCCTCACAAACTTTAGCGGCTTCCCATCCAGGTCTCATCCATGGCACGTATGCCAGTTTTCCACCCCAAATCACTTCCGTAAGGGCTTCTTGGTCTTTGCAAGAGGCAACCGATATAACTGCATTTGGGTGTAAGTGATCGACATGCTTTTCGTCAATCATAGAGTGCAAAGGCGTATCGATTGATGACGCTCTCGGGTTCAAGCAAAAGTTGCAGTGTTTAAACATACCAACCATGCGATCTTCGCCTGCAGACTTATAACCTTTATCAGGATATTGCTGGTAAACTGTATCTAAAGCCTTTAGTTTATCTTCATAAAGAGAGGAGAAATTCTCTTTTTTGGAAGTACGTAAATCACCACCAGAACCTTTAACCCACAATACTTCTACCTGCTCACCTGTTAACGGATCTTCCTCAAATAGCTTTGCAGATGTATTGCCACCACCAGTGTTTGTAATTCTTTGGTCTTCTCCTAGCTTATTGGAACGATAGACTAGATTTTCTACTGGAGAAAGCTTATCTGCTTCTTCATCTTTCCAAAGATACTTTACATGCTTGTAATCATCGGGTTTAAAAGCCATTACGGTGTCCTAAAATTAACAGTAAGTTATGTATCACAAATGTGAACATCGATTAATACGCCCACAATACACGCCACTTCCAATCCTTGTCAATCAATTTCAATCACCAATGATTGATATTTGATTGTTAATGCCATTAAGCATGTACAAAATTGATTGATTTTTTTAGTTTTGCTCGCCTTTGATTGATCTATGCCATTCTTTTATATACGCATTTAGACCAAAGAAATAAGAAGGTTCAACGGTTTCTAGCTCAAGCTTATTTGCTTGTTCACCATATCTAATAAGTGCTGCCGCTCCTAGTACAGTACCGGTATTGTCTGAAGATGCGAATACGGTTTGGTTTGGTCTCAATTGAGCAACAAGACGACAGAGTAAAGGATTCTTTAAAAAAGCCCCTTCAATGTAAATCGGCCCTTCAGCGTTTAAATCACTCAGACGCTGATTGATCATTAGTGCGCAGTAAAGAGTAGCAATAGCCTGCGGAGAACTTGGTTTTTCTGGACATAGCAAGCGAGGTTTAATACCCGGAAACGGCCCATTACCTTCACTAAAATCCGGAGTAACAAGCCAAAAATTACTCAGAGCATCTTGAATTGCGCTCTCGGTCGGATTCATCTTTATATTACCACCCAAGGTTGTACATATCCTTTCGTACTCTCTCCCTCCCATGAATCTTGCACAGGAAACAGGGTTACCGTTGATATCAACATTGGCTAGGGTATCTGTTTTATCGTGAAGAGAGTTAACAGTACCACCTGACTGCATCAATATCGTCCAAGTTCCTGTAGATATGACGGTGAACTCATCATCTTGTTCGCCGGTATTCAGGTATCGTAAAAAGCTCGCGTTACTATCATGAATACCACAGTAAATCTTGCACGATGTCGGTAGGGCGGTCTGTTTAGAAACATCATCGGTCACGTTTCCGATGCAATCCCATGCTTTCTTCAAAGGAGGAAACAAGTTAGACCACCCTTTCTTATTTGCAAGAGAAGAGTATTCACCCTCTATAGGCTTCCATAAGTCTGTGTGACAACCCAATGACGTTACTTCAGAGCTTAGCTCAGCACCTAGCCTCCATGCCCAATACTGCGGATACAATAAGATTGTATCCGCATTCGAAAACGGCTCTGGATACTTCCTTTGTAACCAATATAATTGCTTGGCTAGGTTTAAACCTGCTGGAAGATAAGGCGAGTAAGTTTCTTTGAAAACTGGGCGCTCTGCCTTGTATAGCTCAGCGCATTCATCGATACCTTGATATTCATAATCTAAGATGGGAAGCGTGAGCGCTCTTGATTTATCTGTAACATTGCTATCAATAAGCGCAGCAGTTGCCCCATGGGTAGTCACAACGAACCCTTCGACATTTTTAGTGTGGGTGCATGACTTTAGCGTCTCGACAATCCAGTCCCATATGTTGTCGACATCTGCTTGAGGGTATTGGCCCGCTATAGGGGCGTTTTTGCAACTGAAACTCGCTACCTGCTCATGATTTGACACAAACAATAGTTTTATATGAGTTTTACCAATATCTAAAACAGCTTTCACTCTAACGCTAACTCCAGTTTTCTGAGATGACGGAGATACCGACTAAATAGCAACACCAACATAAGCTATGGCGTATTCATTCAAACTTTTAAGTAGTTATTCGGTATCCCTAATTGTTAACGCTATGTATACCAAATCGTGATTGCAATTGAAAGCTTTTGATTAATAACTATTGATTGACGATAGTTGAGTGCATCGCATCAAAAGGTATTAGAATTAAGGGGGGACTTATTGAACGGGCTAGTGAATAGAGGTTTCAAGTTGTAGGAAACCTCTAATAAGTAGCGTTTTACATAAGTGGTGACGGAAACTAACGTCCGCTTACCAAACTATTAGTTCAGTTATTAAAAATGATAGTTACGCAGCAGCGAGGGTTTCGACATCAACGACGATTACTTCAATACCGTAGCTTTTGATTTCATCAAGCTGTGCTTTGTCCGCGCGATTATCCGTGATCACTATATCAACCGCATCCAAATCGCAGAAAACCAGATTGCTCTGTAAACCAATTTTACTGCTGTCAGCTAATACAACTAACTTATCAGCTTGCTTACGCAATTTCTTTTCCGCCAAAATTAAGAGAGGGTCAGATTCCATTACGCCATACTTGCTAATTCCTGGCGTGCCCATGAACATCATAGTCCCGCGGTAGTTCTGAGTCGTATCATTTTCAAACGAGCTCAATATTATACTTTGTTTTCGGTAAACCTCGCCGCCAGGTAACGTCACCTGATTTTGGCTATTTTCCACTAAGTCTTGGGCAAGAACAAACGAGTTGGTGAGTACATTGAGTCGCTTATCTCTTAAAAATTCTGCCATCATAAATGTCGAACTACCGCCATTTATAATGATTGATTCACCGTCATTGCAAAGTTCGCATGCGGTTTTAGCGATAGCGCGTTTTATGTCTGCGTTTTTCTCTTTATCGATTAGAAAAGCGTTTCCAGAAAGATAGAAGTTTGAAGTGGAGCCACTATCTATTACCTGTGCGCCGCCGCGAATTTTTTTAATCTTTTTCTGCGCAGATAGTTTTTTTAAGTCTCGTCTGATAGTTGCTTCTGATGCTCCAAGTTGACTACACAACTCAGGTACACTCGCAAATGTTGACTCTTCCAATATTTCTAGAATTAACTGCTGTCGCTGCTTTTCAAGCATTACTTTTCTGTCCTATTTAGCGTTATAGATATTAATATAGGGACCAAAATAACCAAAATCAATCAAAAAACTCATTTCATGATTGATTTTGATATAATTTACATACTTGATAGCTATTTTCAGTAGATTATCTAGCTTAACGAAGAGATTTCGATGTGGTCCATGTCGTCAAATTCTTGATTCTCGCCACCCATTGCCCAGATAAAACTATAGTTAGTCGTACCGACCCCACTGTGAATAGACCAACTAGGAGATGCAATGGCAACTTCAGGTGCTAATGGCAAAGTTTTGACTTCTTTAGGCTCACCAAGCATGTGAAATACTCGTTCGCTTTGGTCAAGGTCGAAGTACATATATATTTCAGTTCTACGAAAATGCGTATGAGGTGGCTTAGTATTCCAGACGCTGCCTGTTTTTAACTCTGTAATCCCCATCACTAACTGACAACTGTCCACGATTCCTGGACGAATTGACTGAAATATCGTTCTCTCATTCGATGTTTCTTGAGAACCAAGTTCAATGTGTTTTGCATCGATTTTAGGCACGTGAACTGTTTTAGTTACACGGTGTGCTGGGTATGAAACCATATAAAATTTTGCAGGCTCATTTGGGTCATCCGATGACAAAGTAACTTCTTTACTTCCTCTCGACACATATAAGCTATCTTTTTGCGCCATCGTGTAGTTAGTGCCATCAACTTTAACAGCCCCGTTACCACCAATGTTAATGATGCCAAGTTCTCGCCTTTCACAAAAGTAATCAGCCGCTAATTCTTTGTGTGTAGGTAACTCAATAGCAGAATCAGTCGGCATTGCGCCACCTATAACAGCTCGGTCTACGTCGGTATAAGTCAGTGAAAGCTTACCAGGAGTGAAAAGCGGCTCAGTTAAGAAAGCCTCTCTAAGCTCTTCATTAGTCATGCTGGGGTAGCTGCGTTTATTTGTAGAGAAAAGAAAATTCATGCGAAACCTTTTTATCGTGAGGTGAAAAATTGAATGGGCTCGTTTTAGCGAGCCATCCAGCCACCGTCAACAAGCAATACATGCCCGTTAACATATGATGAGGCCTTTGAAGAAAGGAAAATAGCTGCACCTGCCAGGTCATCTGGTTGCCCCCATTTATCCGCAGGAATTCGGCTACTAATACTTTCAAATCTCTCTTTGTCTTGACGGATATTAAAAGTATTGTCTGTTTCGAAATAGCCAGGGGCAATTGCATTAACTTGAATGTTTTTGTTAGCCCACTCATTAGCAAGCGCTTTAGTCAACTGAGCTACGCCGCCTTTGCTTGCTGCATAGGCAGGTACTGTTATTCCACCAGAGAAACTCAGTAACGATGCGATATTAATTATCTTCCCGCTACCTTGCTTAAGCATCTGTTTGCCGGCTTCTCGGCAAAATGTAAATACACCATTTAAGTTAACATTTATTACTTCATTCCAGTCTTCATCGGAAAACTCGTGCGCTGGTGAACGCTTAATTGTCCCCGCGTTATTTACTAAAACATCAATTCGGCCATGATTCTCGACTATCTTGTTTACAGTATCGATTATTTGAGACGTATCTGATTGATCACATCCATAACCTGCACATACAACATCTTTCTTAAATAACATTTCAATTGTCGATTCTACACTTTTAGTTGAAGAGCCAATCGCTATTACTGTCGCACCCGCTTCTCCAAGAGCGAGAGCAATGCCCTGCCCTAGTCCACGACTAGCGCCTGTAACGACTGCAACTTTTCCATGTAAGCCAAATTGTCTACTTAAATAATCAGACACGTCATGTCTCCTAACTTAATTGTAATTAAATGAGACCCAGAAGCTTAGGTAAAAACTCGCTGATTTCTGGGAAAATAATGGTAAGTGCTAGTGCAAAAATCATCGCAACGTATAACGGAAGAATAGGTTTCATAATCTCACTAATAGATACTTTTCCTATACTACATCCCACAAATAAAACACTTCCTACAGGAGGTGTGCACAGGCCAATAGATAAATTTAAAATCATCATAATCCCAAAGTGAAGAGGCGATATATTCAGCATTTCAGCAATGGGTAAAAATATGGGGGTAAATATCAGTACTGCTGGGGTGACATCCATGAATGTGCCTACAGCAAGCAAAATAAGGTTCATTATAAGAAGTATAATGATGGCATTTTCAGACACCGATAATAGTGAGTTGCTGATAGCTTGCGGTATCTCCTCATAGGACATCAGCCAAGACATTGAGGCCGAGGCACCAATTAGAAACATAACAATCGCTGTTGTACCTACCGTTTTTAATAAAATTGGGTAAAGGTCTTTTGTTGACAACTCTTTATATACACCAAGGGCCAACACGAGGGAGTATAAAACAGCTATGGCCCCAGCCTCCGTCGGCGTAAATAGGCCTCCAATGATCCCACCAATGATTAGCACAATTAAGAACAAACAAGGGATAGCGCCGAATAAACTGGGCCAAAACTTCCCTACTTCTATACTGCTATCCGCGGCAATTCCGGCTCGCTTGATATAAAATGCTGCCCCCATCATTAAAAAAGCCGTAACTAAAAGGCCTGGTAAATATCCGGCTATGAACAGGGCTGCTATTGATACTCCGCCACTAGCTAATGAATAGATGATAAGAATGTTACTGGGAGGAATTAGCATGCCTGTTGTTGCAGCGGTGACAGTGACTGCCGTACTAAACGGTCTGCTGTAGCCCTCTTTTTCCATTGCAGGGACCATAAAACCGCCGACAGCAGATGTTGCCGCAACAGCTGACCCCGAAATCGAGCCAAAAAGAGCACAAGAGATAATATTTACAAAGGCTAGGCCTCCAGGGAGCTTTCCGACCAACACTTTGGCGAATTCAATCAGTCTGACAGCAATCCCACCTTGCCCCATTAAATATCCAGATAAGACAAAAAAAGGAATCGCTAATAATGCAAAACTATCAACGCCTACTGCTAGCCTTTGCGCTAGTGTAGTTAACGCAGGAAGCGTATCAATCGTTAAGAGCATAGTCGCTAAAGTCGCTACAATAATACTCACTGCGATAGGTACGTTTATCAAAAGCAGGATGAAAAACACTCCGAAAAGTACTAATGAAGTCATAGTGCGTGCTCCCTTAGATTGCTAGGGTCTTTTACTTCTAAAAGTCCCCATACACCGTACAAGATAAACAGACACCCACTAATTGGTACTACCGAATAAACATATCCCATAGGAATACCAAGTACAGGGGATTCTTGTTTTAGCAGAAAAGTGATGTAAGTAAGATTGACCCCACCTATAACCAGAACGCCTAAAGCGAACAATATTACTAGTACATATCCTAATTTTGCCGTTGTAACCGCAGCGTTACTCTGCATCTTTTTAGTTAAGTAATCGAACCCCAAATGGCTATGGGTATGAAATGCATAGGCACTGCCAAGCAAGCTAATCCATATCAAGAAAAAGCGGGCAAGCTCTTCCGTGAAGGAGCTTGGGTGAGGTAAAACAAAACGCGTTATCACCTGCCAAGTTACATTTAGAACTAGCAGAGCCATCATTGTTGCTAATAGTGCTCGCAACGCTTTATTTAGCGTAGGAATAATTCCTGAGAGTGTCTTCATTGTTCTACTCCTAACGACTTTATCTGCTTAACAAGCGCTTCCAAATCGCTACCTTTTAAAGATTCGTAGACGGGGAGTACACTCTCTTGAAATACACTTTTGTCGGCCTCAATAACTTCCACACCGGCTTTTTTTACTACTTCTAAGGATTCTCGTGTTGATTCGGCCCACAGCACCCGTTGAAAGTCAGCAGCAGCCAACATAGATTCTTCCAACCACTTCTGTTGTTCAGCATTTAGCTGTTCCCAGACATGGGTACCGATGATGATCACGTCAGGTATCGAGGTGTGTTCATCTAAAATAAGGTACTTGCTAACTTCATAGTGCTTTGAATAGTAAAAACTCGGGAGGTTATTTTCAGCACCGTCCACTACCCCCTGCTGGAGCGATGTATACAGTTCCCCCCAACTTACTGGTGTGGCCGCACCGCCCATCGTATTGACCATAGAAACAGCAGTTTGGCTATTCATGACTCTTATTTTTTGCCCTTGTAGATCATCGGGCGTAACCACTTGCTTCTTCGTCGTGTAGAAGCTTCTAGAACCGGCGTCAAAATAGCCTAGTCCTTTGAAGCGATATGGTTGACCAGCGGCAAGTAACTCTTTACCAACATTGCCGTTTAATGTTTTCCAATAATGCTCTTGGTTATTGAAAAGATAAGGGAGGCTAAACACTTTCATTTCAGGCACAAAGCTTTCTAGCGCACTCGCAGAAACCTTCGTCATTCCCATACTCCCTATTTGAATGAGTTCTAGCACCTCCCTTTCGTCACCTACTTGTGATGAAGGATAAATGACAATAGACATCGAACCGTTAGACCTTCGCTCTAGTTCCTCTTTTAGAAATACAAGACCTTTGTGTACAGGATGATTTATATCTAACTGATGTCCTAGGCGAATAATATAAGTTTCGTCTTCGGTATCATTGCCACACCCTTGCAATACTGCTAACGGAATCAATAAAAGAATTTTAAGAAAGTGCTTTATTGCCATATTTACGCTCCTATGAGTGAAATGCTTTTAGGAACTATCGCTCCTTTATGCATGATCACTTGTGCTGCGCAAAACTGACCATCACGGATACATTTTTCTAGGCTTTCTCCCTTCGCCTTGGCCGCTAAAAATGCACCGTTAAAAGAGTCACCAGCTGCTGTAGTATCGACAGGCTCTACAACGTTAGGAACGTCAAACTCGAACTTCCCATCTTTATTAGCCGCAAGAATGCCGCTAGCGCCATTTTTAACAATGACTTCAGAAACACCACATTTTAGCCAGCGCTCAATACAATATTCCATTGAGTGCTCTCCATGTAGGCTTACCTCATCCTCCATACTCAGAAGGGCCAAATCTGTAAGATTCATTATTTGGTTAAACGCTTTTGATGCTTCGCTCAGCGACAGCCAGTTCCTTTCTCGATAATTATTGTCAAAAATAACCTTGCCGCCACGCATGCGAAATTCACTGAGAAAATCATAAAGCGCTTTTCGAGTTGATTCAGAATAGATTGAAAGCGTTATACCGCTTAAAAAGATAGCGTCGTAATCTTTAATCTCGTCTAACGTTTCCGGAAATTTATCTAATAGGTATTTTGCTGGGGAGTTAGAACGCCAATAGTGGAAATGACGTTCGCCATTGGGCTCATTTTCAATCAAATACAAACCCGGCACATTGTTTTCCAATGTTTTCACATGCTTAACGCCGACTCCTTCCTCTTGCCAAAGCGAAAGCATTTTACTGCTAAACGAGTCATCGCCCAGTGCCGTTACATACTCGACGTCCCCCCCACAGCGAGAAAGATAAATAGCGGTATTAAGTGTATCTCCGCCATAATTGAGTTTATAAAGCTCACTATCACCGTTAGATAACTCAATCATACATTCGCCAATAATAGCTAACTTCACTTCTCTTTCTCTCCATCCCTTAAACTCTGTGTAATAAAACTCATAGGCTTTAACACTCATCAAGAGTCATTAAATAAATGTAAAATGATTGTATATGAACATCAAGCAATCATCAACACTCAAAAACAATCACATAAATTTAATTTGATGTTATGGGAAGTTAGAAATTACTAGGTGATGGCTCTCCCTCCAACTAGCGAGGAAGAGCCATAAGTATTGAGGATTTAATTTGGCAGGAGAGCGTTCTCGAAACTTTTTCTTGATTTAACTTCTTCACTTCGTGCATTTTCGTACTTCTCTATATACACATTTGCTCGCTGTAAAAGCCCATTAGTTAAGTACTGGTACTTTTCTTCATACGCAAGATTAGTAGTTTCGAGCGGGTCGTTTTCCAGATCGTATAGTTGCAAATAGTCATTTTTATAGAAATTCACAAATTTCCAATGTGCTGTTCGTAAACCATACATGGGCGGAATAGGAGCACGTTTCGGTTGATACATATGCTCAAAGAAAAATTCATCGCGCCACTCAGTAACTTTCTCTGCGCCAATCAATGGGATTAAACTATTACCTTGATACGTAGATGGAATAGATACACCAGCAAAGTCGAGTATTGTTGGTGCAATATCAATGTTTAGTGCAAGCTCGCTTATTTCTTTATGCTTTAGAGTGCGAGGGTCCTTAATGATGAGGGGAACTCGTAGGTCCTCTTCCCAACCAAACCACTTCCCTGCCAATTGGCGTTCGTTCAGTGCGTAGCCGTTGTCCCCAGTGTAGATAATTATCGTGTTATCATCCAAGTGGAGAGACTTAAGAAGATCGTTTAAAGAGCCAACTGCATCATCGACGCTACTAATAGCTCGATAATGTCGTTTCACTATTCTTTGATACATTTCTTCGGTTGCGAATCGATATTCCCAACGAATTCTTCCCATAGATGTTTTTAGAAAATCAGGGAGTGCTTCAAAAGCTGTGTCATCAGAAACATTGGCTTTTTCAATTTCTACATTCGAGTACATAGGCTCAAATTCTGGTGGATAATGGAACTGGTCTACTTTATCTACGTCATGTGCATGGGGGTTCCAAAAATTTACGGCCAACACCCATGGCTTGTCACCTTTTGATGCTTGCTTAATAAATTCACTCGCAAGATTTCTAATGTAATGTGTTTGTGGTATTTGCTCACCATCCCACTCATTAGTTTTCGACTGAAGAAGAGGTTTGAAATAATCAAACCGTTCATCATCCTCTCCCGACAGTTTTATTTCATACTTACCCACAAATCCTGTGTTATAGCCAGCACTTTTAAGTAGCGCCGGGTATATATTTGACGATTCCTTTTCGCCTGTAGGCGGTCGCCCAAAAGTAAAGTCGTGAGTACGCTCTGTTAAACCAGTCAGAATACTGATTCGACTCGAAGCACATATAGGAGTTGTTACGAAGGCATTCTCAAACACTACCCCGTCATTAGCTAATGCATCGAGGTTAGGCGTTTGAACTTGAGACGAATTTCTGCTTAACAAATCCCAACGATGATCATCAGCGAGTATGAAAAGTATGTTTGGAGGCCGGTTTTTAGTATTTGCAGTGTTATTTTCGTTAGCTACTGCTTCGTTGAAACATACTGCTAAGCAGTTAAGAAGTAATGTTAGATAAAAGAATGTTATTTTCACAACCTTCGTCCTGTTAAAAAGAAAAAGCCCCTCTAACTCACGGCGCTAGAGGGGAAACCCTACTTTAGAAACTAGTTTTGAGTTGCGTTAGCTACTGTCGAAGGCTCACTGTCCGATTTTGAGCTTTTCGCATTTGCAAGATAGACGTATGTAGCTGTAATGAAATAAATGATCGTCGCTATCAACAATGGCGTGTGCAAACCACTGTCACCATTATTAACGAAGGCCATTATTCCAATCACCATACACGCGACTAACGAAGCGATAGCAGTGTATGTCGCAACGGAGACCACAATCGTAGACTTTTCTTTAGAAACTTGTGTCGAACTCTTGGATAAACCATCTAGAAACGTTTTCTCTTCTTGCCTACGGCTTGCCTCCGCAGCTTCGGCGATTTCCGATTGCGGAAATCTGGTTTTAGCGCCCATAGAAATTGATAGCAAGCAATAAACTATCGTTGCGTAAATCCATATAGGAATTAGAAGGAAAAATAGATGAAGTACGCCTGACTGCTCTAGTACATAGCTTAAAGCGAGCGCTGTTAGCCATGTGATTATTGCCGCCCAGTTTGTGTTATTTCCTTTGTATTGTGACCAGTACCGAGTTAGCCCAATTCTAGGAAAGAGCCAATGTTCTGCGACAATAATTGCACCTACTGGCGCCATCATAAGCCCCATGATTCCTACAAATCCAAGAAGTTGGGAAAACACAAACGGAAAACACGCTATGATGGTCGTTACCACGCCCACCACAATGGTCGACTTCTCCCTACTCCACTTTGGGTTTAACGAACTAAATGCTAAGCCAGCACGGTAGATCGTAGGGTTTGAAGTGGTCCATCCCGCAATAATTACTGCAATGATTCCGCATGTACCTAATGCCTGATAGGCAACTGCACCGGGATCTAAATTAGTAATTGCCGTGCCCAAGATAATTGCTGCGCCAGCCCCCATGATGCCTGCACATATCCACGCCATATAATGGCCTATAAACATACCTAACGCAGAGAAAAAACCGTATCGAGAATAACGAGCGAAACGCAATAATGTCATGTCGCCCATACCGCCATGCATAGCCAAATTTGCTACCCAAGCAAACGCGGCAACGTGCCAAAAGCCGACTTCATTACTCGTTCTAACCCATATAGATTCATTTGCAATAGTATAAAAATCAGAAAATGACGAAATAGAAGTAATACCAGGCGTAGATTCGATTAGAGCGGGAAGTAAGAAAAGCGCACCAATAATGAACATTAAAATCATCCAAGGTGCACAGACTTCTGCAAACGCAGCTAACTTTTTAAAGCCTTTAACAGCCATAAATACCACTACAGCACCGACAAAAAGCGCGACGAGTACAAAGCGAAAATCGGATGGAAACCAGTCCACCTGTGGAGGAATATCTAACAAAATCCTTACAGCAGAAGCAGATACAGTAATCATTGCACCGGCAAGCACACTGAAAAGAATACCATTCACAACACTATATAATTTAATTGTTCCTTTACCTGCTATTTTTTCTAAATAAGCATATAAGGTAAGCCGGGTTTCTGTTGCTATTGGTGCGGTTAAAAGACCCCAAGTAAGCACAGCAAGTAGATTACCTAGAAGTAGGCCAACTAAAATGTCACCAGCCCCAACTCCCCAAGATACAAAAAGTGCTCCAATTACAAATTCTGTTCCTGCGACATGTTCCCCTGCATAACTCCCTGCAAATGCTCGAGCTGGCTGTAATTTATTTGGACTTATCGGTTGTGTTTCAAACTCATCTGAACTCGACACATTTCCTCCATTATTTTCATTCTAGGCTTAGACAAAAAAGCCGCTTAAAAGGAAGTAAAGATGATTACTTTTGAGCGATTATGACTTAATTGTAATTACCAATCAATAAAATTGTTATCAAATTGTGTCGCGTCGAAAATAGCCGAAGATGAATCGCCATATAAGAAATTACTTATACTGTTGGAGTAGGATTAAACGGGAAGGTGCTGGGCAGGTTTAAGCCGAGATAATTGACGTCTGACTACAACAATAAACATTCCAAGATGAGGCTGTTACCTCTCTGGATCGAATAAAGGCGGAAAGTATAATCTATATTTTATTCGATATTTAATTCATTTACTTAAAAGCACTGAAACCCGCTATTGCAAGGAGTTTCAGCGCCTACGAGCCTAAATGTTTCCGCGGAAACAAAGACTATTTTGAAAGAGACTTGAACAACTCCTTTAATGCTTTTTCTAACATCACCGGGTCATTATAGTCTACGCTGTTCCAATCGATTCCTAGCTCCAACTGAGTCACGTCTTCCGTTAATAAACGTTTTATTGCGAATACGTTGTCAACTTTTACTCTAGGAAGTGAAATAAACTGTTTAGTTCTGCCTACTTTCTTAACTACTGGTACTTGTAGATATTTGTGAAATTTTTCTTGCGATAATATAGATCCAAGGTATTTTTCTACCTCTTCCCTGCCCTCTTGCTCAGCTTTTATAATCTCTTCGTATAACCCCCGCAAGGATTCTACGATTCTATTTTCCAGAAGAGGCATTACAAACTCTCTGTATTCATAGAGTTTGTCATAACGGTAGAATGTAGTTCGACCTATTCCTAAATATGAAGTAACAACAGAAGCTCTACTTTTTGATAGCTTTTCACCTTCTATGCTTTCTAACTCAGTAACAGCATTTGAATAACTATTGAGAGCATCAGGAAGTGTTAAATCATTACGCGAAAAATTTTCGATGTGGCGTAATACATTTATGTTTTTTGGCTTTTCTGCATATATTTTTACTTTTATTTTTATCAGACCACCATATAAATAACGTATCGCATAATATCTTCTATGGCCTGCTACAATCGCATAATCAGACATATTTTTACGCCACACAGCGATTGGGTGCACTAACTCACTATGCTTTAGTGTCTCTGCTAAACCTTTAATCTCCTCTATTTCTGCGTCTACGGCGTCATATCGAGGGTTATTTTTATCAAGCCTGTTTTCAATAAGTCCTTTTTCGCATACGACACAATTCGTTAACGAGGCAATTGAATCAGCATCGTCACGTTTAGCAAACTTAACAGGTAAATACCGTGGGTTATCTGATTGAGGCTGTATGTAGTCGACAAGTACTCTGTCTATTTCAGAAGACGTTTTAAAAAGAGGGTCGTCGTGAACGTTACTTTCTTTAGATTTATCGCGTTGCTTCAAATCATCTAACATCTGTTGCGATTTCTTCGAAACACCCTCGCCCGACTGAAACTTACTGATCAAATCCTCTTGCGAAGATGGCTTCACCACTCTTCGGCTTCTCGGCTTTTTAGCAGTCATACGTCATCTCCCCATAAGCTACTTTCAATTAATGCATAAAGTTTTTGCATTTCACTTTTAGCGTGGTGGTTGTGAACATAGTTAAAATGCGTTTCGTCAACTGACGGTCTCTCCATAACTCTATAGCAGTTTCGTTGTTGAAGCCAAAATGGACTCATGTACTTTCCAGTTGGTCCCTCGCTATCGTAAAGCTTAGCTAAGGCAACCTCATCTTTTTGCGTTAACCTTGACTTACTCGGCACTTTATTGGGAACTACACCTACAATTTTCAGAGGGTTATGAGCTCTATCTTCATTAATTCGATCGATACGATTAAGAAGCATAGGCACGCCATCGATTGAGTCGTATTCTGGTTCAGTGGGAATAATTACATGTGTAGCAGCGCCCAGCATACCAGCAGACACGGGAGATTTACTCGGCGGGTTATCAACGATGACTATATCGTAATCGTCGGCCAAATCCTCAACCGAGAACCAATCTCGCATATGAGCGGTAATTTTTGAAACTAACCTGTCAGATTCAGGAGTTAGCGCGAGCACTCTATCAACGTTGCCTTCTGAAGGTAGTACCTTAATGTTTTCAAAAGCAGTTGGATATTCATATACGGGAGAATTGAACAATATGTCGGTACTGGTGTTTCTACCACTCCATTCGGGGTCATCTATATCATCAAACTCTGGATGTAAAGGCGCAGCATATTCATCATCTCCTGGGATAGCATCCATTTTCAGAAATGCTTTTGATGAATCTTGCTGTGAATCATAGTCTAATACTAAAACACGCCGCTTTTTACCTTTTCCATCTGGGCCACCAGTGGCAAGTAGGTAAGCAATAGTAGAAGCTAAAAAAGTTTTACCTACACCACCCTTGCGGTGATAGCTAGAAAGAACACGCATTCCGTTATATAACTCTGTTTTATTCATTATTCTAACCTTCTCTCAGGACATTTCGTTATATTGACATGCCAAATATTTGATGTCTCGGATCGAATCTTTAGAAGTAGAGAAGTGAGGACTTTGATAGGCTTGCAGTACCATATATAAAATTTAGAGGAAGAAGACGAATAAGGTTTGACTAAAAAGGTGTCAAACGTGAGACCTTTACGCGCAAAAATTTCGTTATACCCGCTTAAGTATTAAGTAATAAAAAACCTTTTATATTAATTAATTTTCTATTCCCGAGTTGCTACAGGCTACATCTTTGCTAGACCATACCGTTTTTTCTTCTAATTGTTTCCGCGGAAACAATTTCTAGAGACAAACCTGTTGAGTTGTTTACGCTAATCATATAACTGGAAAACGCTAATCTGCGTTTTACGCAAGGCTTACAATCTTAGGCCAACAATAAAATGATGTCCGGCTGTTCCGTCATGATATGTTGTATTTCCTCATGGAGGATAATTAAACGCTGATATATCTAGTTATCAGCTCTTGAGGAAGAGATATGTATAGGAGTTCGCTTGAATTTTGCTATTGTGAAAGACGATAGAAATACTTCCGCGAATGTTTTTATAATAGCCTGTATATAACGTTTCTGATTCCAACTAGTTTCAGTTTCGCTCAAGCTAGATTAAGTCCTACCAAGAGTTTTCGACTTACTTCGCTATCGACGAGAATTTGTCCTGGCTGTATAGAAATTTTGAACTCACGAGCTAAGCAACAAGATGTTTCCCGCATATTAATATACTTTACTAATAAAATTAAATCACGCGTGAAGTGGCGATTCTATTGGTCTACAAGGAAACAAATGTTAGTTGTTTCCGCGGAAACAATAGCGACATGAAAAGGAGGTTAGAAGACTTGCGTCATAAGCCTTCTTTACATAGACGAGGCAACAACCCGCCACAGTGAGCTCTTCTTTCAGTATAGCCAAATCAACAGAAGACATACTTTTTCTATTCAATTTTGAAGAAAGCCAACCAGCAATTCTGGTGGAAGAACAATAGACAAAGTTCAGTGCTTTATTATCGTTCTTTGCATTAAATAAAAAGGAGTAACTTAGCGTCTCTTTACGATTCTAGTTTTAACTCCTGACAGTTTGTCTTCCAGTATTTCATTCCATATCTATTCTAGCAATTTTGCGTAGACGTAGACATGATAAAGCTTCTCGGATAACCTTTGGATCGAATATGCAAAAAGACTAAAATCTATAGGAAGAAAGTAAAGTGCGTGAGCTATTCGGTTTATCTGAAAAATATGGATTCAAGGCTCCACTGGTATCAGTTCAAGACGACTTCGATTTCAAAGTATTTATGAGACTTTGTAGTTCTTTAAACATATCACCTACTACTAGTACTGTGGCCTCAGATATATTTATTGCCCTGCAAGAGATTGAAGAACTAACGGCTAGTTTAGATTTCATATCAGCGAGAATAAGTCGTAAAATTTCGAATGTACGCCACCATTTAGTGCAGTTGGAAAAGGAAGGGCTAATTTCAAGTGAGTTTATAACTACCGATCCCATCAAGAAACGTAGAGGAAAGCTTTACAAATTAGCAATTCCTAAAGGTCATTTCTTAACAGCGACTGATGTACAAAAAGAAGATGCTGCTTCAGATAATTTACAGTCCGTATCATCAAGTACTGTTGAAACGATAAATATTGAACGCTACGACGACAAAACAAGGTTCATGGAGCTTCAGATAGTTCGCTACTTGGTCAAAGCAATGCGAACTAATCGTAAAGATAAATCGAGTACAATTAGCATTAAGCTACGCGAAGAGGGAAGGCCTAAACCTGTTCTTATCACAGCCAGAGCAGAGGAGGGGAGGCTTATATATCTTCCCGATATGAGCTACTACGCTAGCGCAATCACTTGGCTGATAAATCATATATCCGAGCAATTAGATGAGTCAGAAAATATTGGGGAGACCTTTACTCTACCTTTAGAGCCTCTAATTACAATGGCCAAAGATATTCCCGTATCGGAATCCTCTGCTGGCGGCTACATTAATAATGCTATTCAGTCGCTACATCGGCTCTCAGCTACGACTTTTGATATGAGAGATTTTTACGATAGTAATAAGGACTTTATTGTTGATATCGAATTGTATTACAAGTTGTTTCGATTGGAAGCCATAGTGACCTATGAGGATTCAAAAAATATTGAAAAAAAGGCTGCGGTAATTCAATTTCCACGTTCGACGGTGAAGAGTATTGTTGCAGCGGTCAAAGAAAGGCGGACATTAGACGATATGTTACTCATTGATAGTGATGTCTTTGCAACTAAAAATGAGATCGAAATTCTTTTTGGGCTGTGGGCTAGAGAACATTTAATTACTGGTCGTCAAGCACAGCAATTATATGCCTGGAATGAGCTAAGAGAATCGGTGGCACCTTCATCTAGCCTCAATGAATTCAAACGAAAATTCTCAAATATGGTATTGGCTAATTCAGATCCGTCTTATAAAGCAAAAATACACGAAGCTGTAGAGGATAAAATCGTTAAGCAGGTCGGAACTTGTCATCTATCAGAACAGCGAAAAGGAGAGCTCGTCGTTGAATATGGAAGAGCTACTGTACAGGGCTATTTAATCAATATTGGCTATTCCCCAGAGCAGGGTATACCTGTGATCGCATTTAGACGCGATATGTCTGCACTTCATATTTTGGGTAAATTAGAAGATCGCAGATAACGCTGTATTAAATTAGTATCTGGATCGAATCTTTAATCTAACAAAATCAAGGATTAACACATGGATCGAATCTTTAAAAAGATCACAAATAGATCGTGATCCGCCTTGATCTATCATACCTTTCATATAAAGATTACACCTATCGAGAAAACAAGAACAAAAATGATATTATCTTTAAAAGCTTAGTGAAGAGCACTTTGGAATATGGATAGATAAGAAGCGCTAAAAACAAAACCCGTGAAGTGTTGGCGCACTGCACGGGTCTTTAGATGTAACTTTTTCGAAGCAGTTACACATCTAATTCTAGCGGTTTACCAGATCAGGTCAACCTCTAATGCGTTTTTTATCAGCAAATCTGCGAATATTGTTGGTAAAAAAGATGAATCCTAATAACAATTATGACGACGTTGTTTTTATGTCGCCAGGGCAATTTGAGTATTTGTCAGACACAGAGTCATTTGTGTTTGCACATATTGCTTTTTTTGCATCCCAAATGCGGCCGTACAAACGTCAATTCAAACAGACAACACAAGCAATCTGTAATAAGGTAGGCTATTCGCCAAATGCTGTCCGGGAAGCTATCTCATCTTTGATTGAAAAAGGTTTTCTAAAGAAAAGCCAACCATTAGAAGAAGAGCAAGACACCTCTCATCCGTACTACGATAAAATATCTCACCGCCTCCATGTAGGCGAACATAACTACGCAGTATCTTTTGCTCGGGAGCTGGAAAAGACTCTTATTACCTCAAAGAACAAGAGTAAAAATAACCAAGAACGTGCTATGACCTTCTTTAAAGTGCATGTAGGGCAGTTGAAACGTAATATCTCTCTATTATCAGGCAACAGTTCTAAACATGTTCACAAAGCTCTTATCATGCATGGATACCTCCAAAATCAGCACAAATGGAATGTTGAAAAAAATCGAAAGAGTTTACAACGTACAGTGCCTTCACTGTCTCGTTTTCTTAAATGGTCTCAAAACACTGTTAGGCGTGTAATCAACACCTTAAAGCACTGGGGCATAGTAGACTATAGTTACACTAAAGGGTTTGTGAAATTCTTAACTGTAAGACAATTCAACACTTCAGCTAAATGTGTAAAGTCACTTATAACGAAATTATGTAACATTATTCGCAGGGACGAACGTACGGAGAGTATTCAGGTATCAGTACCGCTTGACCGCTCACCAAAATCTCCTCACGAAGCAGCAAAATACCTACAAAAGCTCAAGAGCATAGGTAAGATCTAATTAACTTTTTGCTCAATAAAGAAAACTCGACTTTTCGAGGGCTTTTCCGTGCGTAACTTTCAATAGTTTTATCCCTCTGTCTTCTTTTTACTAAAAAACTACCGATCTATCCCACATATTCCTCTCACAAAGTTAAACATGTGCCCGAATGCTAAAATTTAACGCACTTGTGAGAAGATGCAACGCCATTCATGAGTAGTAAGTAATACATTCATGCGTAGATATTGACATTGAAGAGCAAAAGTATACTTACGAGGTCGTATAGCCACATTGATGCACACATTAGAAGTAAAATAGATGTATTAAAAGATGTATATATGGCTTCGCCCATACACATACTAATCTCTAATTAGTTATTTTACGTGAACGTTAGCCTAAATATAGCAACTTGTGCTGTGCGTTAGTTCTTTCAACTTAATATACAGGTAACATTTTGACTTGTTATGCTTGTTATTGATTGTTTGTGAATATATTGTTAAAGCCTAACTTTTTAGACAAAGAGAAAGCTTCAATAATGAGAACGACAAAAACTACATTTAAACAATTACCACTACATCATCCATTAAAGTACATTTGCTTATCATTGATGTTTACATCAGTTCATAATTCAATTATCGCAGCACCAGAGTTATCTATTGAAGATAAGCTTTTATCAAATGACACATATCTCCCCGACTACTCTTATGCAGGTTATCATTTTGGTGAAAGAGAAATTACTTATAGTGAGACAACGACTTATGTTGACGTTCAAGACTTTGGCGCTGTTCCCAATGATAATAAGGATGATACTAAGGCTATATTAAATGCATTCGAACACGCACATAGTATTAATGGGCATGTAACAGTTACCCTACCTAAAGGGAGATTTATCGTAAAAGATATTCTAAAAATTCGCCGGGGAAACATCACAGTGAGCGGCAAAGGAATGGGCGAACAAGGCACCCAACTTTACTTTCCAATGCCTCTTTCAATTATTGACAAAACACCTCATTTGGACGAACTAAGAAATTATTTAAGGCTACATAATAAGAAACAACGAGATGCAGAAATTTATATAGATGATTACTTCTCCGAGTACTCTTGGTCTGGAGGAGTGATATGGATTCAAAAGGAAGGAACTCGACCAGTACCTTATCTAGAAGAATTGGATGAACAGCTTCCAATGTTAGCGACAGTTACCAAAGGTAAGAGAGGAACGAAAACTTTAGAAGTTAGCAACACATCACAAATTTCGGTTGGCGACATTCTGAGAATAGACTGGCACAACAAAAACGGTAAACAAGCCGGTATCATAAAATCAATTTATGGAGACACCGACCTAATGATCGGTTCGCATCATTATGATTTTCCAGACCGACCACTAGTAATGCAACCCACCCAAGTTAAATCTATTCGTGGAAATACGGTTGAGATAGGTGATCCTCTATTACACGACATAAATAAGAATATTCCCGCTCACTTATCATCATGGGAACACCTAGAAGAAGTTGGTATTGAGGGGCTCTCTATACAATTTCCTTCGGGCGAAACCTACGGTCATCACGTTGAACAGGGTTTCAACGGTATCTATTTAACTAGTGTGTTTAATGGTTGGATACGAGATGTAAGCTTTAACAATGCCGATAGTGCCATATTGACCGAAAACAGCGGAAACGTGACTATCTCCAATATACACAGCTATGGAACACGTTTTGGTCATTATGGTGTTCACCTTGGCAGCGTGCACAATTTTTTAGTTGAGGATGCCAAAATATCAAATCCGACTGTTCATACCTTTAGCATGAACACTAAATCGACTAAGAGTGTATTTTTACGGGGAGAAGCTTTCACTCAGCCTACGCTAGATCAGCATGCTGGTGCTAATCATCAAAACCTTTACGACAATATGACGTTTCATATAGAAACAAAACGTGATGAAAAAGGCCCTTACTATGATTTATGGTTTGGCGGTGGAGCAGGGTACTGGCAGCCGGGGCATGGGCGTTATAACACAACGTGGAACGCAAAAATATTTGTTGAAAGTGGTGCTGATAGCAATGAAACCGTAAGAATTTTAGGCCAAACAGAAGGGCCTGACGCCAGAGTGATTGGCATTTACGGAAATAGAAAGTTTTCTATCGAACATTATCCTGTGCCGCATATTTCTGACATTAATAACAAGGTGGCGATTCCTTCTCTTTACGATTACCAGAAACAAAAACGACTCGCTAAGTAAGAAGGAGAATATGGCCCAAGGCTTCAGTCCTTGGGCCATTCCACTTAGCTTATCCGCTTTCTGAACAACATGATCCCTGCAATACAAAATATTGCTAGGGTTGATGGGGCAGGTACCGATGTTGCGTCTATATCGTCTCCGTCAAAATTTTGCGCAAACAAGTCAACCAAGGTAAGTTCAGGCGATGACACGCCGTCTTCTAACGCAACAAAGCTAAATGTTCCCAGTTTAAATGATGTTCCTAAAACGCTCTCCCAGTCAGCTAATAAACCTAGCTGAAATATTAATTCATCGCCAATAGTATAGGCATCGTCAAAATAAGAGTTGTCAAACACGCTGTTTGTGACGGAAAGTACATCAAACTCGAATAAGCTAGAATCGAAACTCCATACAACTTCAAGGAAGTCTATTGAAGGATTGGCTTCGTTTATGGATACCTCTATTTCAACGATGTCTCCATTTAGGTAGGACGAGGAATCATTTGAAAAGGTAATTAATGATGCTTTCGACGAAAAGGACATCACTAAACCAAAGATAAGAATTAAATTCGCTATTTTCATTTTTTACCCCTAATTTGAGCCGCAGCGTGAATAGGTACAGCGACGAACGAGACCGCGAGTATCTCTGTTATTTACAACGCCATCATTATTGAAGTCATAACGAATATTCATTTCTTGTCCATTGCGCATCGCAGCCGTAAAGAGTCGAATATCTCTATTATCTACAACGGAGTCATTGTTAAGGTCACCGAGTAGATTAATATTTATAAAAATGCTTGATTCAGACTGCTTATTGTTTGAATCAGTAGCAACGACTTTTACTAAATGCGTACCCTCTGGCAAATCGAGTAATTCATCTGAATAGTTTTCAGCTCCCCATTCGAATGGAGGTTCATAGATTTCTCTTACCAACTGGTCATCAATGTAGAGTGCTAAGCTAACCAGAGAAATATCGTCATTCGCCGTAGAGGCGTCTGCCGTTATGGAAAGATTTTGATATTCAGTAAGCAGTGAGATATCGCTTTCGTTTATCATTACTGAAGGCCCTGGTAAGCTTAGAACAATAAGTGTCATATCGCTTTCACCCTCTAGTCCCGCACTATCCTTCGCAACAGCAGTAAACGTATGAGTGCCGACGCCTAGAGGCGAGGGGTTTGGCTCATGACGGTCTAACCACCCCATGGCACCAAACTCATAAGGAGCGAAAGAATGCCCAAAGTTCCAAACTGGTCGAGTATCTACTCTTACCAACTCACCATTTCTATAGAGAGTCACAGATTGTATATCACGACCTTCGACAGGTGATACAGCATCAATAGTTATTGCTAATTTTTCGTACCCTTCATAGACAGTCACGGTTGAATTAGGCCACGTAACAATTGGCGGTTGCGGCTCACCTTTTACTATTAGCTGCATCGACGCTGTAGACTCTTCACCCTCGCTATCGACAGCAACAGCGGTAAATTCATAAGTACCCGCGGTCAGCGGTGAAGGATTCGGTGAATGGGTATCAAGCCATCCCATAGCACCCGTTTCATGAGGTTTAGACGCATGACCAAATAGATAGGGAAGAGATGTATCTGTTCTAACCAGCTCGCCATTTATATAAAGAGAAACTGATTCGATAGAACGCCCTTCAACCGCACTTTCTGCACTAATGTTTAGGCTGAGCTTTTCAAATCCTTCATCTACTTCCAAACTCTCTTGCGGAAATGAAACAATAGGAGCGTTTGAGTTAACGTTAAGTACCATTGTCGCGACAGAGGTATCGCCTTCACTATCTAACGCTACCGCTTTAAATACATGTCGCCCTGCTGGAAGAGGGGAGGGGTTTGGTTCGTGTGTATCTAACCATCCCATCGCACCAGTTTCATGCGGTTTAGAGCCATGACCAAATAAAAATGGCGTTGAGTCATCTGTTCGCACTAATTCATCATTGATGTAAAGGGTGACGGATTGAATAAATCTTCCTTCCACTGGACTTTCAGCAGAAATATTAAGGCTCAATTTCTCAAAACCTTGTTCTACGGTTAACGAAGGAGAAGGGAAAGATACTAGCGGTGCATTAGCGTCGGACTCTATATCCAAATCGATAATTTGGAGATAAAGCGGCATTGCGTTACCTGAAGTACGCTCCATAAGGTAGTAGTAAACTTTACCATCCTTTATATAAAGTGTACCGTGATCGAAAACTGGTCCATCGGTGGCTTTATACACTCTGACAAAGTTATTGGTACCGCCTTGGGCTTTCTCAACATAAGGGCGGCCACCCTCTAAACCTACAATATAAACATTGTCACCTGATGTATAAATCTCACTTGCACCGGTGAAATCAGTACTAATTATAAATTCATCAGCGCCAGCCGGTTTATATGAATGAATATATACTTCTTCGTAATCAGGCCTATTACGATCTGTAGAACGAACTTTGCTGATTATATGAATGTCGCCTTTCTCAGTAACCGTCCAGTCAAAATTTCCCACAATGTAAACCGAGTTGGTTTCGGTGTGGCTTATATAGTCACCTGGTTCGAATACTTTTATCTCATCTGAATTGATGAGCGGCCACGTCATTGGTTCACCTTTGTGGTTTTTCCAATCACCAAAACCATCTGGGTGGTCTGAATAGGCGTAATAGACACCGTTTTGGTATTGATACTTGTCTGAATTATCGTTACTACGCTGTTGAAAGCCCACGCGAAGCTTGCCATTCACGTATTTCATGTTTCCATAAAGGCCCCAGTTATAGTCGTTGCCTTTAAGCTTTTGGTTGTTTTCATTGAACTTAGTGAACGTCGACCACTTTTCAGTCTCAGCGTCGTAGCGATTGAAAACATAAGCGCCATTATTGTTCCCGCCCAGACGCATATAAAGAAGTAGCGTACCGTCTACTGTGGTAAAGAATTTAGGATAGGTAAGGCGAGCAAAGTTCCCTTTATCTCCAAGGTCTCCGGTCATGGTCAGATGCTTGTAATCATCGTCTCCTTGGCTTACAACGCTGGTATCTTTAACAAACTTATCTAGTGTGAATTCAGAATGAGAAAGCTCTGCAGCTCCAGGTACACTGTAAGAATATCGAAAGAAATCGTCTTTAAATTTGCCACCGTGATTATTGTCATCGTAAGCATGCATGTCGAACACCATATGAATGGTGCCGTTAATCGGGCTTACGGCTAACCCGATAGTGTTGTGTGATTCACCGACTAAAGGGTCGCCTCTGAACCCAGTGTGCCTGTGTGGAAACTCAATCGTTGATAATTCGCCGCTTAGCGTATTATAACGAGAGAGCATTACGTTTCTTTCATTTTTTCCGCCCTTGTACCAAGTCATAAACACGTAGTGTTTGTAGGTTTTTACCGCATCACCATGTGCTGAGATATTTGGGCCGAAAAAAAAGTCGTATTTTTCCCCTGTATCCGGGGAACCCACGTTAGAAAAATCGAGGTTTTTACCGTCAAAGTGCAGTCCTTCATCGGTAATTTTGATTTGTTGTTCAAGTGTCACTTCCGCATTTAACGAAAACGCGCCCAGTAAAGTGGTTGAAACTAACAATGTTTTTAGGCATTTCATAATTTTATTAGCTCAAGTTTGTTATTAAATGATGTGTGTTTATTACCAAATGTTAATACTGCAACATTTCAATAACATTTAGTTTCGGGCATACCATATTACATTGCGTTTACAAAAGCATTACTTTATGATCAATATTAGTCAAAAGTAGTCATATGGATGGAAGAGTGTGGGTCATATAAGAGATAAGAAAAAAGGTTTCTTAGTACGAGAGCATAATACGCAAGATAGCGTTCAAAAGGATATGAATTGGGTAGGTGCAACACTTTTCACTTTAATGTCAATTAGTGCATGTAGTGAACAACATCCTTCAATACCTGCAGTTGAGGAAGTTAAGACAACCCAAGAAAGTGAGCAATTATTCACCGTGCAAGATGCCCTCGGTAATCTTACCTTTGCTAAGGATCAATATCTAAAGATGGCGAGCCATATTGAAGCTGAACGTCATTTATATTATCGACCGGCCTGCGTTGAAGATACGTCAATGATTTGTGTTCCGCGCTCATATGAGCACGGAGGCATTTTTATGGATAAATATGAAAAGTGGACTAACGGCTTTTTCCCCGGAGTAATGTGGAAATTACTGTCTAACAAAGACTACGTGGAATGGGCCGAAAGTGAGGAAAAGCAACTTCTTAACTTTGCCACGCACTATCAGAAGGCGTTAGACGGTGATGCTACCCTTGATTCAACGCATGATTTAGGCTTTATGCTTTATGATTCATATGGCGAAGCCCTAAATTACGAAGGCTTGAGTGATGAGCTTAGAGCTAAGTATGTTGCAATTTTGGCCAAAGGCAGAGAAACGCTTTCCAGCCGATTCAATGCAGAAAAAGGTGTTATAAAATCTTGGGATTTCGTCCCCCATATGAAGGTATCTGTATCAAGAAACGGAAAAGACTTTGTAGAGTTACACCAAATTGCAGAGCCATGGACATTCCCAGTCATCATTGACAACATGATGAACCTAGAATACCTGCTAGATAGCGATTCATCGGATTACAAAAACATTGCAATAACGCATGCTAAAACAACGCTCAAGAATCATTATTTCTATGAAGAGAATGATTCTGAACAGCGGTATCCCATTGCATACCATGTTTTTGATTATGGCAAACTTAAACCGGGAAATTGGCAGGGGTTAGGCAATATTTCAGCATGGGCGAGAGGGCAGGGGTGGTCGTTATACGGTTATGTTACGATTGCCGACTATATGTCTGATTTAAACCTAAGTGACGCGGAACGAAGGGCTTTCGAAAAGCATTTAAGTAACGTGCTAAATAGCATTGAGCATTTGCTAGAAGAAGACTTTGTTCCTTTTTGGGACTTTTGGGCGAACAGAGACAACGCATATAAGTATGCCGAAAACACGTCTTTAGAAACGTCTGTGTATTCGGGAATTTTAGAGCTCTGTGCGAACAGAATAGAGCCACACATTCTGCCGTATAAAGGTTATCGCCCTCAAATATTAGACGCTTCAATGCTAACTGTTAAATCGCTAAACGAGCTCAAAAACCAGAAAAACTGGTATGGTTCTGACATTCTGCAGGGAGATAAGCTTGTTCCTTGCGGACGCGAACCTTACCCTGAAACGCATACTAAAATTCCTAAAGACACCTCAGCCGCCGCTATTTACGCATCTGCACTTTATCGTTACGCAATTATAACGAAAGACGTCAATCAGAAACAAAAATATGGAGCCCTCGCTGACAAAATCATGGCGGAACTGACTTCTAATTATAGAACTGATAGAGACAAAAATGGGCGAGATATGAGCTTCGAACTTGGTTTTGTGCTCGATGAAGCTACGGGAGACATGGGGAACGCTGGTGAAATCGATACGCCTATAATCTATGGCGACTTTTACTTTGTCGAAGCCAACATCAGAAAGGTCGACTTTGAGCGTTCTCGCGGCGTAAAACTGCATTATTAAGGAATTAGAGAAATGTTACGAAGAAAAGCTTTCTTACTAGGAAGTATATTTGTTTTTGCTGCAGCTAATGCCTTTGGTGGAAACACGTCAAAAGATTTTAATAATCGTCCAAACATTCTTATGTTAGCTGTCGATGATTTAAACAGCTGGGTAGGAGCGATGAATGGCCATCCTAGCACCAAAACGCCAAACATTGACAGACTGGCTTCAGAGGCCATCACGTTCACTAATGCCCATGCTCCAGCACCACTTTGTGGCCCATCAAGAGCAAGCATTATGACCGGACTTCTTCCTTCAACAACGGGAATATATGGGCATGTGCAGGACAACGACATTCGTTCTGCAAACAGTAAAGCTGCGCAGTCAACGTTTCTCAGTGAGTACTTTAAACAACACGGATATTATACTGCAGCTGTAGGCAAAATATTCCATCAAAGTGTTGCTGACGGAAGTTTCGATGTGTTTGGTGGAAGAGAGCATTTGTTCGGGCCATATTCTCCCGAGCCAATAAAGTGGGATAGGAAAGGAACCAGCACTGACTGGGGCGCCTACCCTGAAAAAGATGAAATGATGCCAGACTATGATTCGGCTCAGTGGTTAGTCGAGCAGTTACAACGTAAACATGACAAACCTTTTTTTATCGCTGGTGGATTCCTTCGTCCACACGTGCCTTGGACCGTGCCTCAAAAGTGGTTTGATATGCATCCCATCGAGAACATTGAGCTTCCCCCGTATTTACCGAGCGATTTGGATGACGTGCCAGAAATTGCTAAGCGCATTTCTAATTATGACATGATGCCAACGACGGATTGGGCAATAGAATCTGGAGAATGGAAGAATATTGTGCAGGCTTATTTGGCAAGTATTTCTTTTGTTGACCATTATATTGGTCAAGTGCTTGATGCGCTCAAAGCTAGCGAATATGCCGACAATACTATCGTCGTTTTATGGGGGGACCATGGCTATGATGTAGGGGAAAAAAATCGCTTTGCTAAAATGGCGCTATGGGAAACGTCAACAAAAACT
Source organism: Alteromonas sp. OM2203 (assembly GCF_048517045.1). Lineage (NCBI taxonomy): Bacteria > Pseudomonadati > Pseudomonadota > Gammaproteobacteria > Alteromonadales > Alteromonadaceae > Alteromonas > Alteromonas sp. OM2203. The sequence continues at coordinate 178,433 of NZ_CP183210.1, read as the reverse complement.
ACGCTTATCATCAAGTCACCGAGCTCTTCTTCAGGCAGCAAAAGTGACCGCCCAGTAAGTCTGGTCGATCTATATCCCACACTGGTAAAAATGGCTGGTTTGCCAGAAAACCCGCTCAATGAGGGGAACGATATCACCCCGTTGATCTCCAACCCGAATGCCGATTGGGCGCACGTTGCTTTAACCACGTTTGGTCCTAACAACCACGCGGTAAAGAGTGAGCGATTTCGATACATCCACTACGAAGACGGAAGTGAAGAATTATACGATCACTCAACAGATCCTAACGAGTGGAATAACTTAGCTGGTAATCCTTTCTATTCTGATGTCAAAAATGAGCTTAAAACTAAGCTACCTAAAGAAAACGCTAAGTGGTCGTCTGTTTCTCAGTTCAAAAGTAATGAGTACTTTAAGGCATTAACTGAATCTAGTCAGGATAAAAAGCAACAAAACTTATCAAGAGTTCGATGAATGAACAGTATGTCTGTAAAGTCCAAAATTTCTTTGCTAGTGATAACACCACTAATCATTATTAGCGCGCTTGCAGTCGAAAAAATTTACTCGGCAAACGAAAAACGAGCACAGCTCATTAATATTGATGTATTACTCAAATACTTTCATGTTATGTCACCACTCATAGACTCCCTTCAACAAGAGCTGCTTTACTCAAACTTCTATATAGAAAGTAGCAATAAAGAAATCAGTGTGGGATCTGAAATCGAAAAGAAACTTACCGAAAGTAGGCGTGACGTTGATACGGCCATAGCGAACTTTGACAGTTATATTCAGCAAAAACAAAATTTAGGTGTTCTCAGTAGTCTTGAGGTAATGAGAACTACGTTAAAAGCTATCAATCAACAACTACTCAAACTTGAAATTAGTCGTAGTGTTATTGATGAAAGAAAAAGAAATGCAACAAACCCAACCGGAGACGGCAAAGTATGGCCGCTCGCAGAACTCACGAATTTAATAAATGCATTGGTCAATAGTGGGTTTTCAGTATCTGAAGGTACAAATGGTAATGGGTCGTTAAAAAGGTTAAGTGACGCGTTTTATATTATTCTAAAAGCTAGAAATACGAATATGTTGCAGCTAACTCAGTTAAATCAGGCGTCTTATGGAATTGTAAATGGTAGTCGTTTTGCGACAATCATTTCTCTCTACAATCAAGAGAAGCAACTTATCAATGACTTCGAAAACCTTTCTTCAAAATCAGCACTAAACGTTTTCGAAGAAGTCTTAGTGTCGAAAAAACAATTTAAAGACTACATGGGCATCCTTGAGTCAATTAGAAAAAGGGGCTCAAGCCAAATAGGTATGGCCCTTGATATCGATGTGGATACTATTAATTTTTTACAACAAAGCTTGAACAGTAGTTATGCAGATGTCATTGATGTTTTACTCGAGCAAATAGAAAGAGAGAAATCTGAACAATTAGCAAATTCGGAAAGCGTACTTTTAATTACCTTTTTGGGCACCCTTCTTCTTATCTCATGTTTAACAGCATTTTCATTTTTAATTACAAAAAGCATAATTCGACCACTTTCTTCAATTGTCGGGTTGTTGCGGACGCTTTCGCAAACTAAAGACCTCACTGTAAAAAGTGTAATCGTGGGAAAGAATGAGCTTGGTGAATTAAGCCATACTGTAAACGTGCTTATAGAGTCTTTCAGTTCGACGCTTTCAATAATTCGAGACGGGATTAAGTTGTTAGAAAATAATTCTAAAAACGTTGCTACATCAGCGTTTGATTCTACCCACTTGATTGAACAGCAGAAGGCTGGAACGTACAGTATTTCTGTTGCTATTGAACAAATGACTGCAACGATAGAAGATATTGCCACAGTGACAAAGGCAGCGTTCGAGAGCGCAGAGAGTGCAAAAGCGTTGACGCTAGAAAAAGAAAGCGACTTACAGAGTTGTCTCCATGCGATGACAAATTTGTCGAACGAACTTGCACAAACGCAAACAGCGGTTCTGCAGTTAGAAGTACAAACAACGGGGATCGAGCAAGTTACAAAAATTATTAATCAGATTGCAGAGCAAACGAATCTTCTCGCTCTAAACGCCGCGATTGAAGCCGCTAGAGCCGGTGAAAACGGCCGAGGGTTTGCGGTTGTAGCTGATGAAATTAGAGAGCTATCTTCAAGAACTCAGCAGTCGACTGTAAAAATTCAGAATAATATAAATGAACTGTCTTCAGGGATGCAGAGTACAGTAAAACGTGTTTCAGCTCTGGAATCGGAAGGAAAAAATACTCAGGATACAATAAGGTCATTTGTAGCTTCGTTCGACAGTATAATACAAAGTTTCGGGGAGGTTTCCTCTGTGAACAGCAGAATAGCATGCTCTCTGCAAGAACAGTCGGGCGCAGTTAAAGATATCGCAGGACGCATATATGCAATTAATGATGATGCGGAAGATTTGTCGAAAAAGAGTGCAAGCGTGATTCAAGCTGTGGATGAAATTGATAAAAATGCTGAAATGCTAAAAGAAAGAATTTCACACTTTATTTTTCGATGAGTCGTTGAGTATTTTCAAGATTCAGTACCAACTTTATTAGTTAATTTTTTGCTGAAAAGTGAACGTTGTCTCGAAAAGATAATAACGGCATTGAGAAATACTCTATTAAGGAGGGACTTATCTCACTAGTTAAGATGTCACTCGATCTCTTTACTCTACTTCAAAAAACTGTCAACTACATAAAAATAGGTTGTGAATGACAATCCCGTCGTTTACAAGGATGTTTAAGGCAAAATAGACTCTTTCTAAATAAAAATCTTCAGGATTTTAGCTAATATTGTCCACTACGGACAAACGAAAATTAATGGAACTGAACTACCTTCATCCAGGCTGAGAGCTCAATATGTTTTTCGTTGATAATATATCCAATTTTTTTTCCATTATTCCTACCACTAATAAAGAGTTATTTTCAACTAAAAAGCTACAGCGGCTTTGCAAAGCTGACTTGATACTCCTTCAGTCCGAATCAGAGAGCTATATTTTATATGACTCCTATCTAGGGGGGAAGGGAGGTGTCGAATATCAAGAGTTACATAGGATTTTATCTCAAATATTTGGTCAAATTGAAAAGCCAGATAACCCTAATAGCGGAGTAGTCGACCATCGTGGAACTCTTTTCTTTTTTTTGGTGTTAAACGTAAATATGAAACGGGGTGAAAGAGGCAAATTTATACTGATTAGAAGAAATTGCAGACTAGAGTCCTTACAAAGTAGAGAATTCGAAAAAGAGCCAAATCGAATTGCTCAAAATATCACCAATTCTTTTAATCATAGCTTCAAAGCTTCTATTCAAAATAAAGTATTGAAATACCGCGAGTCCGACCCCCGAATCATGTTAGTAGATGATACAGAGATGAATCGAATAATTGGAGAAATGCTATTGAATGAATTAGGGTTTAGCGCTGACCATGCAAGAAATGGATGTGAAGCTGTAGAGTTATGCAAGCGCTTTAAGTACGACTTGATCCTTATGGATTTCCATATGCCGTTAATGACGGGGCCTGTGGCAGCAAAAATGATCAAAGAGTTAGTAACCTATCCTATAAAAATAGTTGCTTGTACATCTGACCAATCCAAAGAAGCAGTGTTATCGTGTTTGGAGGCTGGAATGAGCGGCTTTATACTAAAGCCATTCACAAAAGAGAAGTTACAAAGAGTACTGTTTGATACTTAATGTATCTCATGATAGTTAATTGACTTGTAAATATCAGTTCTACTCTATTGCTAGACTGACATGAGTGCGTGGCAAATTATTAAATAGACAGAGTTTTGATCAGTTCATCTTGAGATTTAGGTTTCGAAAGTAAAAAACCTTGAAATGAATCGACTCCGATAGTTTTAAGAAAAGTATAATCTGACTCATTTTCTATACCTTCAGCGACGCAGTTTAAACTGAAACTTTCAGATAGTTTTCTGATGGATTCTACAATCGCTTGTTTTTTCTTACATTTAGTTACACCACTTATAAAGCAACGGTCAATTTTTATGGTACTTAAGGGTAATTCATTCAAATATGCCAGAGAAGAATGGCCCGTTCCGAAGTCATCTAACATAAATTTAATACCCTTTGCACACAGTTCGTTCATCAACAGTTGGGTTCTTTTTAAATATGTCATCGCTACACTTTCTGTGATCTCAATCCACAGACGACCTCTAGATTTTGGGTATTTTGCTAGCAAGTACTCTAATTTATCGCTGTACATAGAGTCTTTTAACTGAATGCAACTCACATTTATGCTTATATATTTTATATTTTGAAGTTGAGAATTAAGTGCTTTGCACACTTGCTCAGCAACTAGGTTTCCGATTTCAATGACCAAACCAGATTGTTCAGCAATAGGAATAAATTCGGCAGGAGATACAATGCCCAATTGTTTGTTTTCCCATCTGAGAAGCGCTTCTGCTCCCATAATATTATTGTCTTTATCAAAGATAGGTTGATAAACGAGATAAAACTCATCGTTTGTTACTGCTAATTTAAGCTCATTTTCAATACATATACGTCGTTGATATCTAAAAAGGAGTTCGTCGGTAAAAAATAGGTACGGTACTTCTGATTCTTTTGTAACTAAATCCATCGCGAATTCAGTTTGTTTGATCAGTGCTTTTGCGTTTTCTGAAGCTCTAGAGTCACAAAAATCTGAAGGTTTAAATAACCTGATCCCTGCTTTAAACGTAAGAAAGAATTTCTGAGAGTCGATGGAGATATGGTCCTTTAATTTTCGCCTAAAATGTTGAATGTTTTTAGTAACATATTCAAACGCAATAGATTCTGATGGTGTAATATCTTGAAGCAGCACGGCAAGCAGATCGTGCTCTACTCTTGCAATCATGACATTATTGTTCAACCCAAAGCTTACGTGCTCTTGGATCAAAAGAAGCATATCGTCATTGAACGAAAATCTGACAAAGTCTTTCGCTGAACTAAAACGTTCAAAATCTATAAATATAAGAGCAGAATAGCCGGATATATTTTTTTTATCGAATAGAGTTGTAAGTGATTCAAAAAAGCAGCTAAATTCTGTCATGTTATCAGTTGATTTTGGCACTATTGTCGAATTCGATGAATTGAGCTCCCTCTGTTTTCTTGTTGCTATAATAGCTAGCTCCACGGAAATTAGAGACAACTTAGCCAGTGTACTTCTCTGACACGTATTGTTCGGTAAATCTACACACAGATAAGTGTGGTCACACAAAATACTGAGTCTAATAGTTTTATTTGCAAATCTTACTAGGAGTGTATCTTCGGTCGAATACTTTAATAAATCTGCTGCTTTTTTAACTCTATCAAGTGACAGAGGTAGTGTCTTATGAGAACTGCATAACAGTGTCGCTGATCTGGCTGGGTGGGACTGAACTATTGCGATTTTAAAATCTGGCAGTATTGATGCGGTTTCTGCAATACATTTTTGCATCATCGCTGACATTCCATTTTCCGCTTGTAGAGTTTCAATTAGTTCGTATTTTCTAAAAAGCGTGAAAAGTTCTTCATTTAGGTACATCTTGATTATCCTATATTACCCTATTTATACAGATTAACATTGGAAATGATTGTTTATGATGTAGAAAACATCGTTATGTGAACCATGGACCTTTTTAAAAAAGGTTTTTATAATAAAAATCTTATTAATGATTGAAATTGAACAATATTGACTTTATGTTATTTGTTGTGAAATGTTTATGCGGTATTTTTGGTCTCATAATTAGGTGTTAGAGACCGTTGAGAGATGCACAGTGGACAAAATAAATTTCAAGATCATTAGAGCGCTTTCCGAAGACGCAAGAATTTCATTCTCTAAATTGGCAAAGAAAGTTCATCTATCCGCGCCTGCTGTTGCTGAGAGAGTGCGGAAGTTAGAGGAGCTAGGTGTCATTACAGCATACAGGCCCATAGTAAACTTGGAAAAACTTGGTATACCTATAAGAGCATTGGTGGAGTGTGACGTCCATAAAGCACAAGAAAGAAAGCTGAAAGCAATGTTATTAGACATGGATGAAGTTATTAAAATATATAATATTACTGGCAACACGACTTTTATAGTAGAAGTTGGAGTAACAGCATTGTCGGAGCTGGACGTATTTCTTGAACGTATTATTGATTATTGTGACACCAATACGAAATTAATCATGCAAATACCGATAGAAGAGGCCCTTCCAAAGAGATTAGAAAAAATGCTAGACAAGAACGCTAAGCGAAGCGAGGGCTAGCCAAGCCCTCGCTTCGAAAGTCAGCAGTTATGTATTACCTATTGGGACTTTTATGAAAGCGGGACAAAAGTACCACCACAATCAACGATAGTATTATGGCTAGTGATGAGGGCTCGTCTACTTGTATTGGCATGGACGCAATCATTGAATTATTAGATATAACGCTCGTCTCACTAATAATTTCTTCAAATGACTCTATTGAGAAGGTAACCGATAAAATCAATTCAGATAGCGGCAATAAACTGAACCCACTAAAGTCAAAAAGAAGCGCTCCTGGCCGTAGTTCAATTTCACTTATAGAAAATCCATCTAAGCCAGTTAAACTAAAAATTTCTATACCCAGTAACGTTCTAGACTCAGTGGTCATAATATTTTGATCGGTTCGTGTTTTGGTCCCATCTGCATTCGCACTTTCGATAGATTTGACACTATTTGTTACGCTAGTTGAAGCAAAGCCCAACACAGTTTCAGTTCCTGGAAAAATGAAATCGGGCAATAAACCTGAGGTTACGGATGGCGCGGTAAGTACACCTAAATCAAGAATACTAAAGAGCGGAGCCAGTTCTCCACCCAGCAAAGCCTCTTTCCCAGGTGTTACTTGCAAGCTTTGGACAGAAATCATTGATGCGAAACTACAAGACGCATGTAGCCAAAAAACTATACCCAATATTATTTTATTCATTAAGACCTCTTTACCTTTTTTCATGGTGTTGTACAGACGAAATTATGGTAACAATTGAATACGTAGTTATCCTTTGAAATACACGTATATAACGGGCAATTAGTTTTTTATAAAAGGATTTCTTATAGGTCTTCGATTAAAAAATACTTTGTTTGAAAAGCCAAAGATCACCACTGATCTTTGTTATTGTTAGCTAGAGATAAAGTCCGAGAGCTTTTGTATAGGCTTACACGACAAGCGCTATGTAACTATTGAAGATTGTATGAGAGATATCAACAAACCTTTTTCACTTCGTTTTGGTTTATTCACACCTCTCTTAATTTGGTCAATCAAGGCATCAATATGGCTTCAATCTGCTTTGGAGTCGCATGTTTGTCTCCACCATTATCCGCACCCGTAATCCACCAATAAATCATGCCGGCATCAGAACTATCAAATTTGCCCGCTTGAAAGGGAACGATACCGTCTTGTTCGGCATATTCGAGCATTTCGTAAATAAGTGAGATACCTTCGTTTTTACTACCTTTAGCCCAATCCCAAGCATCAATTGGCGTTTGCAAGCCTACATTCTGGTCGCCTATTTGATGTTCTTCAACGCCGAAATCTAGAATTTGTTGCCAAGTAAAATAGTCTCCGCTGTTATCATTTGCGGGGTGATGAGAAACTACTTTCACGTATTGTCGTTTGCTAACTTCTGATTCTTGTAGGGCATAGCCAATCACATCAGGTTCGCCGGCTTCAATAATCCACAAGGGACTATCTGCGTTAGCATTGTTGATTGCTAGTGTTAAGTCTTTAATTGCAGCTTGTTGTTCTGCTCTACAATTAAACAATTTTTCAACGTTTTCGAATGGACCAAAAACATTAAGTGCGCGGTTTATAGAACTGTCGAGCACTCGTTGACGTCTGCTCTCGTTTTCTGGATCTATTTGATACCTAGCTTTATTTCTGAAGGGGTCTAAATCGCAAGAGTGAGAAATATGAACAAGTCTGTCGGCAGCGCCGGCCTTATCAAGTAACGCCAATAAAACAGGAGATGCGCCTATATCATCAGGATCAGGTGAATTGCCGTCTATCACAACAGCAAGTGTGCCGCTGGGTAAATTGACGTGCTCAAGAGTCGAAGACTCGGAATGTTTATTGATAATAGATGCTGAATTACAAGCAGAAAGTGCAAAACCAGCCACTACAAGGTTTATTAAAGATTTCACGAGGGCCCCTAACACGTATCTCTTCAAAACCTGAGGCAGGTATATATCCGAAGAAAGTTTGTGATTGTAAATGATTGTTGTTTGTCAATGGTAATCAAAATGTGTCATTATGTAAACATTGTTAACGGTCTCGTCAATATGACTTACTGAAAAGAGCAACTGAAAATTTATGGACACAATTAAGCAAATGAACTTTAAAAAATTGGGTATTGCATCCGTACTACTTACGGTGCTTTCTGGTTGTCAGGTTGATGCTTCAAGTACGCTTTCTGTGCAAGAGAGGCCAACAAAACAGGCAACTACCGGAAGCTTTGGTGATCAAGGCGACGGTACTTATATTAATCCCATTCTAAATGCCGACTACCCAGACTCAGATATCGAGCAAGTCGGTGATACCTATTACATGATTACGTCAAAACAGCACATGTCCCCCGGTATGCCAATACTTAAATCTAAAGACATGGTGAACTGGGAAAACGTTGGCCATGCTTTTTCAAGTTTATCTTGGGCACCGGAATACAACTGGGATCGAATGAATGGCTATTCTTTTGGAGTATGGGCTGGTGACTTAGCGTATCACGAAGGTAAGTGGTACGTGTATCAAATAGACTATCAACACGGATTAATGGTCACAACAGCCGACAATATTGAAGGCCCGTGGAGCGAGCCAATCATGATGCTTTCTAAAGCTGATGTATTAGACGATCCCGCTGTATATTGGGACGAGGAAACACACGAAGCCTACATTATTGTTAACTCAGGTACTAAACAAAAAAGTGCAGATAACACCATTGAAGGTAATGAAAATCGAATTTACCGAATGAGTTGGGATGGCACTAAAATACTTGATGAGGGCAAGCTGGTATATACCGGAATGGGTGCTGAAGCTGCCAAAATTTATAAGAAAGACGGGTATTGGTACATATTCATGGCGCAGTGGACCATGGGAGACAAATCTACAAAGCCTGGCGTTAAAAACCCAAAGAATGATAGAAAGCAATTGGTTTTGCGGTCTAAAGAAAGTATCTATGGACCGTATGAGGTTAAAACCGTATTGGAGAAAGGTTCAGAATTTGGTAACCGTAGTGCAAGCCAAGGTGGGTTAATGCAAGCCCCTGACGGTAGTTGGTGGTATATGCATCAGCTTATTCAAAATGACGATATTCCATTCCAAGGTCGTCCACAATGTCTAGAGCCTGTTACTTGGATAAACGACTGGCCAATTATTGGTGTAGATGAAGATAATGATGGGATAGGTGAGCCCGTTAAACGTTTTGAAAAACCGATAAAAGGTTACCCTATTGCCGCGCCGCGTTCAGATGACGATTTTTCTGCTAGCGATTTAGGCCCACAGTGGGAGTGGAACCATAATCCACGAGACAGTCACTGGTCATTATCAGAACGAGATGGTTGGTTAAGGCTTAAGGCTAGTAAGGTTTTACCGCAAGGCGATAAGTACGGCCCTAAAATTAACGAATGGACTAATAATGATGGTTCAGATGGTGATTTCTGGCGCGCTAGTAATACCATTAGCCAACGTATAATGGGCATTACAACAGGCACGGCTGTAGCTAAGTTCGATATTAGCGGTATAGCACCAAATCAATTAGCGGGTTTTGTTAGGTACGGCGGTACGTTTAACTTATTAGGCGTGGAAGGCCTAGAAGATGGCACAACTCGTTTGTTTTACATGGATGGAATGAGTAAAAAAGAAGTTGGCCCAATAATCGAAAGCGACACGCTATATGTCAGAACTTCTAATGCGAGAAACAAAGCAACGTACGAATACAGCTTAGATGGCAAAAGCTATCGGGCTTTCGGCCCGACTTTCACCATCAGCTTCGGTAAATGGACGGGTGACAGATTAGGCTTCTTTTCTTGGAATGAGAAAAAGGACGACGGTTACATCGACGTAGACTGGTTCAAATACGACTACGATGGTCCCAAGGGTACTCAACAGATGATGTTTTAGCCTAAAACCTTTGGCGATAAAAAAAGGCTGTAGCGTAGTGCTACGGCCTTTTTTAATGAGAGAAAGTATGTAACCTGAATTAGCTCTCACTATTTGCTGGCGAAAAACGTGAGAGTGCCAATAGAAGATGCCTTTGGATTACTCAAAGTTGCCGGTGCTGAATCTGCTGGTGCCATAACCTTGTTGCCGGAGGGCGAGCCGCTTACAAGAGGTGAAGTACATTCACTTACTTACGAAGAAGTGAATGAGCGAATAAAAAATTTGCCAAAAGCGCCTTTGAACCGCGCCGAGCGTAAAAGAATGTCCGTAGCTGGGGCGCAGAACAAGATGCTGGTTATCTATCGCGACGGTAAAATTTTGGAACCTTCGGGATTTTTTCCGTCGACTCACATTCTTAAACCTGAATATTCTTCGCCAGATGTTTATTGCCACACCGTTAGGAATAAATGGTTTGTAATGAAGTTGGCAAAGCTTTGTGGTTTAGACGTCCCTTCGGTAGATATTCGCTATTTGCCAGAGCCGGTATACCTGATAGAGCGGTTTGATCGCGTAGGCTTGTACCCTGATCAACATCGTTGCCATGTCTTAGATGGTTGTCAGTTACTGAGTCTCGCACCAAATATGAAATACCTCAACAGTACAGCAGAGAATCTAAACCAACTGGCGCAGCGCTCCAGAATGAAAGCCAAAACAACGCTGGATATCTTTCGCTGGGCTTTATTCAATGCGTTAGTTGGTAATGGCGACGCTCATCTGAAAAACCTTTCATTCTTCATCAAAGGCTCTGATGTAGTTATGACCCCACATTATGATTTATTGTCGACGGCGATATATGAGCTGCCGCATAAACACATGGATCATGAATTATCCCAGCCTATGGGAAAAGCACAATTCTTGGGAGAATTGTCAGAAGCAAACATTATGGAATTTGCTGAGGAGTTACACGTCCCCGCTTCTTTGGCGGCGGTTCAGGTAAGAAAAATGACAAAAGCTATCGAGCAAAAGGCTAGTCGTTTAATAAATGTTGTTAAAAATGAAGAACAGCATTCTGGCAAAGCTGGGGAGGAGCGTATGGTTAATGAAATATTTCATAACTCCATCAAAGAAACGATCGCTAACCTCAAGCTTTAGCGCGGGTTCTGCTTTGTGACAGCGGAAGTCCAAATTCAAACGCTAAACGCCTAGGTGTTGTCTGAAGCTGAACTTTATCAAGTAAAATACACCGTTAAGGCTCTGGCGTAGCACTAGTGTTCGTACCGTCGACTAATCGCTTGAGGTATGCTTGTTTTCAATTGATGGTGTACGTGTTGGCATAAGCGCCTCATTTCTAAAAATGAAGCGCCTGTTCAGCAATCAGCTTTCATTGTTGAATTTACGCGTCTTTTAAATTCACGACGTACCGGCCAACCACTTTACCATTGAAGAATCTATCTAGATATTCTGGCGTATCATGTAGTGATATTTCTTGATAGTAGCTTTCTAGATTAGGCAGTTTCATGTCTGTCGCTACACGCTTCCAAATATGTTGCTTGTCTTCAAGTGGTATGTAAACCGAATCGACACCCAATAGAGAAACACCCCTTGTGATAAAAGGAATAACGTTCATTGCTATGTCAGGTGAAGCAGCAAGTCCGACAGAAGTGACTCCGCCACCAGGTTTAACTTGCTTAAGCAATCCTGTTAAGTAATCTCCACCTAGCGTATCAATAGCGTGAGCCCACTTAGGCTTGCCGGCAATAGCGTCCTTTACTTCTAAAATAACTTCTCTGTGCAAAACTTCGCTAGCACCCAGTGACTTTAGCTTCTCAGATTGTTCAGGCTTTCCTGAAAAGGCTATAACGTCATAGCCAAGATGAGAGAGTAGGGCAATACTAATACTGCCAACGCCTCCAGTAGCGCCAGTCACACCCACCGGGCCATCACTGGGCTTCGCTCCCATTTTCTCTAATTTTTGTATGCAAAGCGCGGCCGTTAATCCCCCAGTGCCATAAACCATCGCTTCTTTCAAAGACAATGAACTGGGGCGCTTAACTGCCCAATCGGCTGGTATTGATATTTTTTGACCAAGCCCACCAGGAGTGTTCATGCCTAAGTCATAACCAAACACAAGGACTTCGTCACCAGCACTAAAGGTACCTGACTTATCGCTAACTACTACTCCTGCTGCATCGATTCCGGGCGTATGAGGAAAGTTCTGACTAATTCGCTTATTGCCACTTGCTGACATAGCGTCTTTGTAATTTAAAGACGAGTAATGCACATCTATCAACAAGTCATTTTCTGGAAGTTGACTTATTTCCCGCTCAACTACTTTTTTACTAAAGCTATTATCGTTATGCTCTTCAACGAGCAGGGCTTTGAACGTGGTTGAATTGTTACACATAACTTTTCTCCATAAATACTAACGCGCAAATTAAAATAATAGTTGCATCACTACTGGTTGAACGGCGATGAGACGACCAACTCCTTGTCGATGGTATTCTAAAGTCGCCATACTAATGGAAGTACAACCATGAGTTATAAGCAGCTGTTGATGGGGAAAGATACCAGATAGAGACCTACTTGCGCGAGAGTTTCAGTCACCGAGAAATGGGAAATTGCCTGAAAAAGAGTCATAGTACTTTGCGTCGCGAATTCAGGCGTAACAGAACTAGAGGTAGTCACTACATACCCGAAGTAGATCTGGCCAACCTTCATTCTTCATTGAGATGAGGGTTCAATGAAAAATAAAGGTTGGAAGCGTCAGTACATACGAAAAGGCACTGATTGACGAACAGTGATAGATAAGCAGATTACTGACGTTGAAAGATATTAAATATAAGACCGATAAGCTACTTCGGTTTTAAGCAGCCTATTGTAGTGTTTAATAATCCAAATCAAGCAAGAATATAAACTCTACTATTGTGGGCACGCCTGCTTTCCTTGTTCTAATAAAGTAGTTTCGCTTGAGTCTCTCACCCAATCAAATGCGTTCGTTAAAAATTGTCGATAAACGGTTTCATCAAAACTTTTATGCATATGGCCAATAGCAGAATAAACCGCTCGGAAATTTGGTGTGCAAAGAGCCCAAGCAATTGGGTGTTTATCTGGCGTCGACCCCATCCGCAAATTTTCAGGCCAATCGGGGACTACATTGTTTAGCGACTCATAGGTCGTTTCGTCAGTTCCTATTAATACTTGTAGCCCGGGCATATCTGGGATTTTATCGAAACTATACCATTCATCTTCGTGCTCCCATGTTTTCGGCACATTTATCATAATAGGATGATTTGAATTCAAGTTCACCAGTGTCGCTTTCTGAACCTGTGGCCCCATTGTATGACCAATAAATCTAGCGCCAATTAAATTGCTTTGATACCAGTTCCAGTCTCCCATTGAGTAATCTCCAGAACCATGTAGCCCAATCCATGATCCACCATTCAGCATCCAATGCTCGAACATACTTCTTTGCTCTTCATTCAACACTCCGCCTGAGACATTGTTAAAGATCACTACCTCGAATCGGCTGAGGTCTTCTTTGTTGAAAATACCGGGATGTTCAGTTGTATAGATACCGTAACCTCGTGCGCTAGCTAATTCTGTAAAAAACAAATCAGCACCAGAAATTCCCTCATTATGTCTCCAGCCATGGGTGCCGGAAAAAACCAGTATAGCGGGTGTTCGCATATATTCTGTTATTGGCGGCCGGTACTGTTCAAATTGCGCTATTCCTACGTGGTGTTTCGCACAGCCGAAAATAATGGGCGGAATAAGTAGTACCAATACTAGATGCTTTTTCAAGGGCATTGTTAGAGCCTTAATTAACTAGAGTTTAATTACTCACAGTACGTACACGTTTCAGGTATATCGAACTAACGCGAAAGATGCTTTGCTAAGCACCTTTCGCCAGAAAGCCCCTAAACTATTTAAGTTCTATAGTATCTTGCACTACATTGTCCTTACGTTTCAGTCCTTGTCCGCCGCCTACAAGCACCTTTAGTGTACCCAAGTAGGGTTGTCGGACACCGCTTTGATCGACATAGGTAAGTTGGTCGCCTGTTAGAGTAAATTGTACTTTTTCTTGTCGACCACTTTTAATCGTCACTCGTTTAAAGGCAACCAATTCGCGTTGTGGCACCTCGGTCGGTGCATCAGGCATGGATAGATAGACTTGCACCACTTCATCTGCCGTTATTTCGCCGAGATTTTCTATTGTTGCACTAATCGCTAGTCCGTTTTTATTTCGAGATAGTGATAATGAATCGTAGCGAAAGTCGGTATAGCTCAAGCCATAACCAAAAGGATAAAGCGGTGTACCCTTGTAGTATTTATATGTACGGTTTTCCATACTGTAGTCTTTAAAGTCGGGTAGATCGTCCACCGACGAATAAAACGTAACGGGTAATCGGCCAGAAGGGCTAACCTTTCCGTACAGAATATTCAATAAAGCTGGGCCAGTTTGTTCACCTGGATAAAAGCCTTGAATAATAGCGTTAAGGTTTTTATCGTGCCAATTCAAGGCCATGGCGCTACCGCTCATATTGACTAATACTATTGGTTTCCCTAATTTATGAAGTGCTTTAAGAAGCTTTGTTTGAATTTTCGGAAGAGAAATATGCGTTCTATCACCATGTGAAAAGCCATCAATTTGCAGTGCCATTTCCTCGCCTTCCAATTGCGCACTAATACCACCCACAAATACTATAACATCTGACTCTCTCGCAATTTTGATTGCTTCAGCGGCTAAGTCCACGTCTGTGTTTACCCATTCAAAGCGAATATCAGGAGCGATAACATTACTGTGCCAATGCTTCTGAATTACAGACTCAGCGCGAAATGAATAGGTTTTTCCTGCCTCCAAATGCATGGTGTCAGCAATGGGAATATCATCTAAATAAGCATCGATGTTACTTAGATTGAATGCATAGTTACCGGTCTTCTGAGGTTTGAATAAACCGTGCCAACGAATAGCGAATTCTTGATTAGGTTGACGATGCATAGGAATACCTGTTTCAGGCAAATTTATGTTTGGCTCTATTTGCCGAAGAGCAGGCTGTAAATTAAAATGGCTTGCCGAAAAATACTCAGCAACCAGCCCAGGAAGTCTTTCTCCTTGAGCATTGGTATGACTAAATACCGGTGCTTGAACAGCCTTGAAATGGGCGTAAATATTTTCGGTTAAGCTACTGCCCGGTGCATAGCTGAATTTATTCTTTGGAAGAAATGCACTTAGCGCTTGTTTTGGCGTGGATGGTGCTACAGGGGTACCGTGATAATTCCCTACAAGGATAGAATTATTGTTAGCGTTTGGACCGATAAGTGCAATTTTGCTTGAAGACTTTAAGGGCAATATTCCATCGTTTTTAAGTAAAACCATAGAAGACTCTGCGGCACGACGGGCGAGGTCAATATGTGCATCCGAGCCGATTACTGACTCTGATATTTGAGTATATGGATGTGTGTTGTTTTCATCAAACATTCCCAGCTTCATCCGTGCTGTAAGCAGACGAGTAAGTGCGCGGTCGATGTCCTGTTCTTCTACTAACCCTTGAGCTAATGCTTCCTTCAAATAGCTAAATGTGTTTCCGTGATGATCTCCGCAATTAAGGTCAGTGCCCGCTTTTAATGCGTTAGCCGCAGCTTCTGCAGGGCTGGTTACTACATGATGAGATTTTTCATCATAAAAGTCAGCTATAGCGCCACAATCAGAGACTACATAACCAGAGAAGCCAAAGCTACCTCGTAATAGGTCTTTCAAGAGAGGATCACTGCCGCATGCAGGTAATCCATTCACCCTATTATAAGCACACATAACAGATGAAACGTCGGTAGCTGAGATGGTATCCTTAAAGGCTCGAAGATAAGTTTCTGAGAGATCTTTTTCTGATGCTTTGTAGTCATCACTATGCCTAGATACCTCGGGCCCACTATGAACTGCGTAGTGCTTAATTGTCGCAACAGATTTTAGATAGGTAGGGTCATTTCCTTCAAGCCCCTTTACGAAGCTAGTAGCCATCGTAGAGGTTAAAAACGGGTCCTCGCCGTAGGTTTCTTGACCGCGTCCCCACCTCGGGTCGCGAAAAATGTTTATGTTAGGCGACCAGTAGGTCAGCCCGCCGTACATAGAAATCGTGCTATTGCGAAGGAAGGCATGGTGTTTCGCTCTCCCTTCATCGGAAATTGCGGTGGCAACGTTTAGCATCAAGTCTTGGTCAAATGTCGCCGCTAATCCAATAGCCTGAGGGAATACAGTGGCTTTACCTGCTCTCGCGACGCCATGAAGGGCTTCATTCCACCAATAATACTCAGGAATAGATAATCGGGGTATAGGTGCCGATTTATCAAATAGCTGACTGATCTTTTCCTCTACAGTTAATCGGTTTATCAAATCGTCTACCCGCTCTTCGATGGGCAGTTCTGCATCCCTAAATGATATTGTATTAGCTAAAGTTATAGGTGTAAGCACTATGCAAGCTGAAAACAGGCAACCTACGTGCAATCTATTTAGTACATTTTTCATTGTATTCACATGAGCTCTTTTCGTTGGAACTCACACACTAAAATAAAGCAGATAGAAAATCGTCAATACGCGTGTAGACGTAGAAACTTGAACGTTCAAATTATTTCCATTTTACCTTTCCTAAAGGTCGAATCTAGAACAAGAGGAGTGCGAGTTAACTAACATTACATGTATCGGGGATTCTCAGACAGTATAGGAGGTTAATCGGCTTTTTATGGAAATGAGATGTAATAAATATGTTTATTTAAAGAATTTTTGGCTGGTGAAAGAGTTCAAGTTTATGAACTTCGAAAAGTTGAACGATTTTTAAAGTTGTTATTATTCAATAGGAAATGGGGTTATTTCGCGTTTTTCATGAAATTTTCGTTCAAATATGCACCGAGCTACCTTATTAGTCGATGTGTTTATCATATGTTGATAATTTGTAACCGTAACTTCGGTGGACTGTTTGCTTGTATACGCGGTCATGGAAGAAAGTATGGTGGCGCACAGAAAACGGGCAACCACACAACAAGGGGAAGCCTAGCATCAAGCTTTTGCTAATTAACAACACAAAAAAAGTTTCAACATATTCGGAATGTAAGAACTGAATATGTTGAAAGATGTTTGAGTGGGCCTATTCAACACATAAAAACAAGAGATTTCGTATGACAACTGAAAAGCACATAGTACTAAGACATAAAAAACGATTCAGATATTCTTTGCTTGCATCTGCTGTATTAGGTTTAATAGCGGGTAAAGTGTATGCACAGGAGGCTGAGGCGGATAGTGAAGACGAAACGATAGAAGTTATTGACGTTCGCGGGACACGAGCCGACCTTTTCAACGCTCAAAACATTAAGCGTTTCAGTGAAACTGTTGTGGATGCGCTTGATGCTTCTGATATCGGTGGGTTTCCAGATCGTTCAGTACTTGAAGCAATTTCTCGTTTACCTGGCATAACCATGGGTCGTTTTGCCGCACCCAACGACCCTGATCACTTCGGAACAGAAGGTAGTGGAGTAGCCATTCGTGGTTTGACACACGTTCGAAGTGAATTTAATGGTCGTGATAGCTTTACAGCAGATTCAGGTCGTGGGCTGAGCTTCCAAGATGTGCCGCCCGAGCTTATGGGTTCGGTTCAAGTATTTAAAAACAGCACTGCCGACATGATTGAAGGTGGTATTGCAGGTACGGTGAACTTGATCACGAGAAAGCCGTTTGATACCAACGGTCAAATGTTTGCTTTTTCTGCAGACGTTACTTACGCGGATTTTATTGAAGAGACCACACCGACGTTTTCAGCGCTTTACAGTAACGTATTTGAAAGCGACAGCGGTAAGTGGGGCTTACTTGTTAACGCATCTCATTCCGAACTTAAAGCGCAGTCTGACGGTGCGATGGTAGGACAGTACTGGCCACAGGCTGACAACGACAATTTAATCCCTGAGGGCGCCAGACTTACACGTAAAAAAGACGACCGAACTCGTCAAGGCTTTGCAGCAGTTGTCCAGTGGCAAAATCCAGACCGCACTATCCTTGCAACGGGGGAATACATTCGTAGTGACTCCCAATTGGCGTGGACTGAAAATGCGGTAGAAATGGATGATACTGATGCTCAAGATGGCTTGATTCCGGTTGATGGTACTCAGTTTGAGTTTGATTCAAACGGCTATTTTGAGCAAGGTATTATGACGTCTAACGAAGGTTGGCGCGGAAACGAAGGTGAGCGTACTCCGGGCGGTATTTTTGGTATGAACCACGTGCTTCAGTCTCGCTTTCGTGATAATGAATCAACGGTTGAAGATTTGAGTTTCAACGTAAAATACACCCCTAATGACTCATGGGCCTTTAACTTTGATGTTCAATATGTAGAAGGGACAAACGATGTCATTGACTTTACGATAATGGGGGCAACCGATGCTGTGATAGGTTTAGATGTTTCGGGAACGGGCAAGCCCTCTATTGACTTCTATGCGCCTACATTCAACGGTCAACCTGATTTTGATAGAAATAATAATCACTTTACTGACCCGAGTCGCTCATTCTTTCGAAGTGCGATGGATCACATTGCGGCTAACGAAGGTGAAGAGATTGCAACGCGCTTTGATACAAAATATACCTTTGATGACGGTCTATTTACATCTGTGCAGTTCGGGGCTCGTTACGCTAAACGCGAGCAAACCACTCGGCAGTCAACTTACAATTGGGGTGTACTGTCTGAAGCATGGACGGGTGATGTAGCTTGGTATGATTCCGTTGCTGGATTACAAGTACCCCATGAAGAAGTTAGCTTTGATAACTTTGCGCGCGGTGGCGTTCTTAACGTAGATGGCGGCAACGCTTTTCTATTCCCTGCAATGTCATTAGCGAAAAACTACAGAAGTGCAGGTTCGGCCTTGGCGCCCGTCTCAAGCGGTTGGACGCCACTTTCAGCGCGAAATGCAGATGGTTCTGACTTTATCAATAATGAAGTAAATCAAACCGATGAAGTAAATACTGCTGTCTATATCAAAGCCAATTTCGAAGGTATGTGGGGGGATATGGACTACTCGGGTAACTTTGGCGTGCGCTATGTTAACATCGAAAACGACACCGCTGGCTTTATCGTATTCCCTGACAACGTGCCCGATGATCCAAACGACCCTACTGAACAGGAAAACTACTTACCAGATGATCAAAAAGCATTCGGGAACGCTGCTTCAACACCATTAGTATCATCGAGCGATTACAATAAGATACTTCCTAGTTTCAACTTCAAACTTAATATTACGGATGAAGTACTAATGAGAGTCGGTGTTGCAGAAACTATTGCCTTGCCTCAACTTGGTCTATTGAGAAACTATGTCGCCATACAAGAGCAAGACCGCATTAATGTGGTCGGTGATGATAACAATGGTGACGGTCAGCCTGATTTGGTCTCGTCTACCATAGGTCGTTACACAGCTAATTCGGGCAACCCTTTCTTAAAGCCAATGGAAGCGGTTAACTATGATCTAACATTGGAGTGGTATTTTGCGCCTGTTGGCTCTCTAACCTTTTCCTATTTTTATAAAGATTTAGAAAATTACTTTATTAGCGGTACACGAACGGAATCGTATACAAATAATGGAGCAACCCAAGAAGTTGAAGTTGCATCGGCACTCAACGGCGAAAAAGGCTCAGTTCAAGGCTTCGAAATTGCCTATCAGCAGTTTTTTGATATGTTGCCAGCGCCTTTTGATGGTATCGGCGTGCAAGCTAACTACACATTTGTTGATGAAGACGGCTCGCCAAATTCCGGCTTGGCACCTGACAACCCTGATACGACCGTTAATGCTAACTTTGCCTTTGAAGGACTCCCATTAGAAGGTTTGTCGGAAGACAACTATAACTTGGTGGTCATGTATGAGAAATACGGTTGGAATGCACGTATGGCATACAACTGGCGTTCGGCTTATCTTTTGACGACGCAAGACGTCATTACACAGCTACCTATCTTTAACGAGGCTATTGGATTTTTGGATGCTTCGGTGTTTTATGATGTCACTGAGAATATCAAAGTAGGTATTCAGGGCACTAATCTAACCGATGAGGTCACTCGCACGTCGATGCAAATAGATCAGGAAGGAAACCGAAGATTACGTGGTGCGTTTGTTAATGATAGACGCTTCAGTTTAGTGGTGCGCGGTGTGTTCTGACGCTAAATATTACTCAACGTAGCGGATCCTACTTTTGATAGGCACCGCTACTATGATTGTGTGTTTTTACTATGAAATTCTTGTTAAGAAAAAAGAGATAATGCGTGTTTAAAGCGCCTACACATCAAATAAGAAATATTGTTATTTTGGGCGGCGGCACCGCCGGTTGGATGACGGCAGCTGCCTTGTCTACATTGCTTGATCCTAAGTTCTTTTCAATCACTCTCGTAGAGTCAGACGCCATTGGTACAGTGGGAGTTGGTGAGGCAACTTTACCTCACTTACGTTTTTTTAATCAGCGATTAGGCATTGATGAGGGCGAGTTTATAAAGGCAACCAATGCCACCATAAAAGCTGGGATTGAGTTTTCAAATTGGGGGGATATTGGCGATACTTACATTAACCCTTTTGGTGATTACGGTAAACCAATAAAAAATGTTGCGTTTCACCATTATTTCTTTGCACGTAAAAAGTACAATAATCAGCTGAAACTCGATGATTACTCTTTGCCTGTTGTGGCATGCAAAAACAGCAAATTTAATTTTCCGACTTCCGAACCTGGTTTACTCACATCAAGCTACTCTTATGCTTACCACATTGATGCAGGTTTATACGCGCAATACTTAAGGACTTTCTCTGAGCAAAAAGGCACCACGCGTATTGAGGGTAAGGTAAATAGTGTATCGCTTCGAAAAAGTGATGGCTCTATTTCCGGCCTAAAACTGGATGATGGCACAATTGTAAACGGCGATTTTTTTGTCGATTGCTCTGGTTTCAAAGGACGTTTGATAGAGCAAAGTTTAAAGGCGGGCTATGAAGACTGGTCTCATTGGTTACCTTGTGATCGAGCCATAGCTGTACAAAGTGAACATAATGGAAGACCCCTACCTTATACCAAAGCGATTGCTCGAGATGCCGGTTGGCAATGGCAAATCCCGTTAAAGCATAGAATGGGAAATGGATATGTTTACGCTAGCCAGTACATAAATGAAGAAAATGCACTGAAAACGCTTTTGACGAATCTGCCCGGCAACCAAACATCAGAACCTAATTATTTGAAATTTGTCACAGGAAAAAGAAAATCAAGTTGGCTTAAAAATTGTGTTGCAATTGGGCTTTCAAGTGGCTTTTTAGAACCGTTGGAATCAACAAGCATTTACCTTATTCAAGCTGCTATCATGAAGTTGGTAGAGCTACTACCGCAACGAGAAAACATGGCTGTTAAAAGTACCGAATACAATCGATACTTTAGTAATGAAATGGATAAAATTCGTGACTTTCTGATTCTGCATTACCACGCGACATCTCGCGAAGACACGCCATTTTGGACTTTCTGCAAACACTTGAAAATACCGCCAAGCCTTGAAGAAAAAATGGAATTGTACAAAGAGATAGGCGTAATTGAAGATTATCAATACGGATTATTTTTAACGCCATCTTGGTTAGCGGTGTACAACGGCCAAGGTGTTATTCCGTCTTACAGTGATATACGTGTAAACGAAACCACATTAGCTCATGCAGACACATATATGTTGACGCTTTTCACTGATATCCAACAGGCGGTAGCAAGAATGCAAACAAATGAGCAAATCGTGTCACGGTTACACGACAATATGACTTGTAATGTTAAGTTACAACTCAACCAAGCAGCCCAATTTAGCCTGTATGGTCGAAAGTAATATAGGCAAAAATATGACAGACACTGTTGCTATTACAAAAGTGAAGGTAATTAGTGGTAAACACAGTGCACTAGCAGGATGGTACACGGCTGCAATGGCAGCGTACGCGCTTAAAGATACCGAAATAGCCGTATTTCATGTTGCTAGTGATGAGGAACCAGTGTTTAGTCACGGCAGTTTGGCGTTGCAAGCTGATGTGCTATTGGCACTGCAAAATCTCGGTCTAACCGAATCTGTACTAGTTAACCATGCTCGCGCTATGCCTTTTTTAGCAAACAAGTACATGGGATGGCAGGGAAAAAAACATGTTGCATTTGCAGGGCTCGCAAAAACAGGAGTGCCGCTAGGGGGCGTAAATTTCGTACACTATCTCGCTAGGCTTAGAAACGAAACCAATAATTTGAATTGGCGGGCAGAGCTATTTTCTTTGAACACTATATGTGCATTAGTAGGCACGTTTGCAATGCCTAGTGGTGACCCTCGATCAATTCTTTCTAGTTTAGAATATGGTTTACGCGTTGACGCAAAGTTACTTTGTAATTTACTTAAGCAGGTAACATTAGAGCTAGGAAAGGGGGCTGAATTACATGCCGACGCTTTTGACACTGAAGATCAATTCTCTGGCAGGGAAACGATTACGTTAGATTGTCGAGTAAGTAAAGAACCCGACTGTAAAATGCCGTTAGACACATTTCTAATTGAGACATCCGTTCTTAAAGAAAGTGTTCCCAAAGTAAATAACCTTTCAAATGAATACGAATGCACTGATGACGGTTATGTCGAGCGTCAGTACGTAAGCGGCCGTCAATACGCTAGAAAGTTCTTCTCCCGCTGTTTCACTAAAGAGAAAAAAAGTTTGTCTGGTTCGTATAGCGAATGTTTAGAAATAGCCCTAGCGCCCAATACCCATGACGTTTGGCAGCATACCTCAAACACAATCTACTTGTTTGAAACAGGTGTACATCAAATGCTGGACAATGGTGGATTGGGATACAGAACTCAACAGTTAAATACACTTTGGGCATTACTAAGTGGTGTTAATTTATCCACAGCATCGGCTAATTTTTTTAATCGAAAATCGTCAGAGCGTTATCGGTATTGGCGAGATTTAGCATTGCTTCCTGTTTTTTTATGTGACAGAAAAGATACTGAGTTTTGGCAGCTTAAAGCCGAACTTATTGAAGCGGCTGATCTAGAGTATGCTATTAGCTTTTATCAGCGTACAGGAGTCTTTCCTCAGTTAGAGCATTACCCAAACGACTTAGGATTAATTGAGAATACGTTGTTAGCTTTTGATAAATATCCCATTGCATTGGACCCTTTGAGCTTTGCAATAGAAATAGACGATCTTGAGCACAAGCTTACCATGCTTAAGCAACAGATAGAGCAAGCAGCAATGCAGCTGCCTCAGTTTAAGTGATATAAAAACCAACAGGATTCAGTATGCAAGCAGTAAAAAAAGTCGTTATTTTGGGTGGAGGGAGTGCTGGGTGGATGACCGCTGCAGCGCTAGCTACGGTCCTAAAAAATAATTATGCTGAAATTGTATTAGTTGAGTCACAAAGTATCGGAACCGTATCGGTTGGCGAGGCAACCATTCCTCAAATCGCGCTATTTAATAGCATTTTGGGGATCGATGAAAACGAATTTGTTCGCGAGACTCAAGCGACATTTAAATTGGGCATTGAGTTTGCGAACTGGAAACAAAAAGGCCATTCCTACATGCATCCTTTCGGTAGCTTTGGAACCGATATGGATGCCATTCAATTTCATCACTATTGGTTAAAAATGTTCCAAAAAGGCGAAGCTAGCGATCTCGATGCGTATTCACTTGCAGCAGTTGCAGCTAAGCAAGGCCGGTTTATGCGTCCGGAAAACAGAGGCAATTCACCGTTATCTAAAATTGCCTATGCGTTTCATTTTGACGCGACCTTGTATGCGAAATATTTAAGAAAAATTGCCGTAAGTCGCGGTGTAAAACGTATCGAAGCTAAAATGGAAGACGTTTCTATTAGAGACACCGATGGCTTTATTGACAATTTAGTGTTGGACAATGGCCAAGTTGTCAACGGAGATTTATTTATAGATTGCTCGGGCTTTAATGGCCTACTTATCGAAAAAACCTTGGATTCGGGTTTTGAAGATTGGTCACACTGGTTGCCCTGCGACAGCGCTATTGCAATGCCGTGTTTGGCAAAAAATAACGTGTACCCTTACACAATTAGTACGGCGCAAGAGGCAGGCTGGACTTGGCGCATTCCACTGCAGCATCGAATTGGTAACGGTTATGTGTTTCCAAGTCGATTTGTAGATACCCAAAAGGCAATTGACGTATTAATTCAGCAAATGGAGAGCGAACCGCTGAACGAGCCTAATATTCTTCGTTGGAAAACAGGTATACGCAAAAAATCATGGGTGAAAAATTGCGTAGCAATTGGTCTTTCCGCTGGCTTTATAGAGCCATTGGAGTCTACAGGCCTACATCTTATTCAAGCGGGCATTGCGAAGCTTCTTGGCATGTTCCCCCATCAGGGCTTCGAGCAGATTGATATTGATACCTACAATCAGCAAACCAGGTTAGAAATGGAGCGTATCCGAGACTTCATTATTTTGCACTACGTGGCGACAGAACGAGAAGACACTGAGTTTTGGCGTTACTGCAAAAATATGCCTATTCCAGATTACTTGCAACACAAGATCGATCTTTATAAAGCCAATGGTAGGATTTATCGTCAAGACGCAGAGCTATTTAACGAAACTTCATGGCTTGCGGTATTGCATGGGCAGGGCATTAGGGCAAACGGCTACCACCCTCTTGTAGATACATTGCCTGAAGTGGAGATCCGCTCTAGATTAGAACACATAAAGCAAGTGATTGATAATTCTGCGAGCGTCATGCCGACGCAATCAGCATACATTGAAAAATACTGTAAGGCTGTTTCTCAGAATCCCGTAATGAATTTGACCGAGTTAGCGTTACAGTGAGCAGAATTCTATCGTTCAACACACCGTTAATCCAACGGGATGATTCAAGTAGTTCAGTCCCAAAAATCTTTTCGATATTGCGTGGGTGTTTTGCCCACCAATTTCTTAAAAAAAGTATTAAAGGTTGCTTTGCTGTTGAAACCGGCTGCATCCATAATATCTAACATAGTGGCTTTTCGATTTGATTCACTTTTTAGCAGTAGTTTACTCTCTTCAATGCGATATTGGTTGATGAATTCAAAGAAGTTTTTATTGAAATGATGATTAATAATATGCGACAGGGCCCGTGGAGCAATATCAAGCTGTTTAGCTAAGTTTTCTAGCGTAAGTAGATGATTCAAATAAGGTTTATTCAAATGCATATAATGAGTGATTTTTTCTACTTGTCGTAAATCAATCTTTGATTTTTCTTTGGATGTATTAGGAGTGCCTTGACGCTCTATACCACGAAATATAGTTGAATAGCCGGCACTGAAAAATATCAATCCGGACACGATGAGAATTACCACGTAATTAGATGATAAACCTAATAATTCATGGTCGACATAAAAACCGACTTCATAGGCCGAAATAATCGCCAAAGCGGTAAACACGCTAATAACGCGAACCCCTAAAAAGCCTAACACGAGTATCTTTAGCCAGGTCAGATCGACACTTTCGGTTTCAGCAACCTGTTGTTTTAACTGTCTTTGATACTTATTCAATTCCATTAAGCATAGAATGCCACATGCCACACGAAATACTTCTCTGAAAAGA
The DNA here is from genome assembly GCF_048517045.1 of Alteromonas sp. OM2203. Taxonomy (NCBI): domain Bacteria; kingdom Pseudomonadati; phylum Pseudomonadota; class Gammaproteobacteria; order Alteromonadales; family Alteromonadaceae; genus Alteromonas; species Alteromonas sp. OM2203. The sequence goes on along the minus strand of NZ_CP183210.1, from coordinate 152,759 downwards.
TGAATAACTCGCTCATAGAATGGACTGTTGGCAATGGTGTCACCTTGCAAAGCGGCAATTTTCAAAGCTTCATCTTCGAGCCACCAACTATTGGCAAAGTATATGGCGTACAGCAAAAACGGAACGAGTAAGAGTAAATCGTAGCGTCTGAATTGATAATCTTTGTAAATAAGGCTGCGGATGTAGAAAAGCAATAAAGGGGCTTCTATCCAATACGCTAAACCAAATGAATAAAAAAGATTCGGGGATAACTGCAATGCGGTATCGCGAAATATTTCTCCAAAATTAATCAAGTTATCCAGTGGTATAGCCGCTTGCGACAATAAGAAAGCGGCGAGAAGCAAGTGTGTTTTACGCTTACCACGCTTCAACGTTACTAAAAATAAAGCAAACAACAAGCATTGATAAACTGTAAAAAGCAGTACCAAATCATGCATATTGAACAAAACCGCTTTCATATTAACAGCCTGAAACCATTTATTTTTTATGTTTATAACTTTTTCATTTTCGTTAAGCAATAGGATCAACACAAACGTTATAAGTAAATATTGTGTTAATGTCATGTGTTGGCCCGGTTTTCATAATTTTCATAAAAAGCGTTCAAATACCGGTTCATCGCTTTTATTTTAACTTACGATACCTATAAAAAGACGACTTGCCGCGATTTTTGACAAAAATAAAACAAAACATATTGAGGTCAAAATATCTATGGTTTCTTTCATTCATTCGACAGCCGTAATACGCAACCGACATTATTTCCGTGTGCTGTTCGCTTTACTGTCTATCATTTCAATCACCGGATGCAGTGAAGACAATAGCAAACAAAAATACACTGAAGATCAAGTCAACAAGCCTGTGAGTATTAAGGTAAGTCAGGTCGGCTATTTACCTAACGGCAGCAAGTATGCTGTAGTGCCATCAAAGTCTGCGACCCGTTTTGTAATAAAGCGTGAGACGGACGATGCCGTTCGATATGAAGGCGTATTGAACAAACCAGAGAATTGGCCGCTTAGTCAAGAAGCAAACCTTCGTAGCGCTGACTTCAGTGAATTTACTGAGCAAGGTAAGTTTTACTTAGAGATAGCGGCTCTTCCACGCTCCGCACCATTTGTCATCAGTGATGGGGTTTACTTTGCCCCACATATTGCTGCAATTAAATCGTTCTACTTTAACCGTTCGGGTACTGAATTGGATGCTACCTATGCTGGAAAGTGGGCTAGGGAAGCTGGACATTTAGACGAAGTAGTCACGGTGCACTCTTCTGCAACCGCATCATCGCTCGACTCACACACTGTTGTCACCTCTCAAAAAGGCTGGTACGACGCGGGAGATTACGGCAAGTATACAGTTAATGCAGCAATCGCCACCTATACTCTATTGGCTGCGTACGAACATAATTCACAGTATTACGAATCACTTACCATAGACATACCTGAGAGGCATAACGATATGCCCGACATCCTTGATGAAGTAAGCTGGAATTTGGATTGGTTAGCCACTATGCAGCGATATGATGGCGCCGCCTTTCACAAAGTTACGACTTTAGAGTGGCCGGGAAAGGTTATGCCACATGAAGATAGTGAGCCGCTATTTGCGATAGGTGTGTCAACTTCGGCTACCCTTGATTTAGCCGCCATTCTTGCGGTCGCGAGCCGTGTTTACCAAGAGCATGATCCCGATCTGGCTAAGCAATGGCTAGCGCAAGCTGAAAAAGCGTGGGAATGGGCGATAGAAAACCCTAATGCACCTTATATACAGCCGGATGATGTGCAAAGTGGCGAATACGGTGACAATACTTTCGATGATGAATTTTTCTGGGCTGCTGTTGAACTTTACCTTGCTACAGAAGATCTACGCTATCTAAGTCACCTTTCGAATAACCCTGTTGAATTTACAGTACCAGGATGGGCTAACGTAGAGACTCTTGGACTCATCTCGATGCTTACCCGTGACAAAGTTTCGTTACCAAGCGTGCATTACGAAAAGTGGAGGCAGAAGTTACTCACCCTAGCTGATGATATTGTTGAGCAAACAATGACATCTCCTTATCGCGTACCCATGGAAGAGGCCGATTTTGTGTGGGGAAGTAACAGTGTTCTGTTAAATAAAGCAATGGTATTACTCGCTGCGCATCGGCTCACTAGTAATGACAATTATCTGAAAGGAGTTTACCAAAGCATTGCTTATATATTTGGTATGAATGCCACGGGCTACAGTTTTGTCACAGGTATAGGAAATAAAACCCCTATGTATCCACATCATCGTATTTCTGAAAGTGATAAAGTTGAGGAGCCTATACCGGGTATGCTTGTAGGTGGGCCTCATTCTGGGCATCAGGATAATTGCACTTATCCCTATCCATTACCCGCTGATTCCTACCTAGATGAATGGTGTAGCTTTTCAACCAATGAAATTGCTATAAACTGGAATGCTCCTATGGTGTATGTACTAGGTGAGTTGAATGCAATGCAAAAAGAGCCTAAGTGACAGTGTCCACTTCCCATTATGAGACATAAATTAGAGCTTTCCAGTCCTGAACGGTAAGCTGCCCTAGGCAGATTACCCGGACTGAATCTACCATGCTTCTTTAGGCATTTGTTACGACTAGAAACAACTCTTGCGTTATAATTTTTTAATCGAAATAGCTCTAAAGCGCACGATATTATTTTTATCTCGCTTTTCCCTATATGCTTTGCTGCCGTGATGTTGAAATGCGATTACCCCTTTACTGTCTTTCACATCTTTGACATGGGTAGTCAGTAGGTCATTAATAAAGATTTTGATATCAGAACCTTTACAGACTATTTTTACCTTGTTCCACGTTAAGTGACTATAAGCTTCACCTTGCTCTTTAGTCCACTCACCTAAGTAGTTGGTAACAAAGTCTTCATCGGGGTGAGAGCGGGTAGGGTGTATTGGGTAAAGCCATTTTCTGCGGCCCTGATCGTAAAGTCCGCCTGTCCATTTTCTGTCACTGGGGTCAATATCTACTTGATAGCCTATAATTTGTTTACCTTTATCGGTTTCGATAATTTGACCTCGAAAAATTATGCCTGAATTACTGTACTCTGACGTATCTGGCATCATTACTTCTGCTTCAAGTACAAAGTCTTCATAAATTTTTCTAGTTGAAAAGAACCAGTTTTTCTCAGCTATAAGCTGCAGTTCTCCATCAACAAAATGTGCTTCGCCGTCATTATAAACATTTTTGAAGTTAGACAGTTTTTCGTCTAATAAATACTCAGTAGAAGTGCACCCATTTAACATCAAAAGCGCAGCGAATAGACTAACAAACGTGGGGTATCTCATGGTTAACTCTCCAGTTGGTGCACACTAAATTACTCTTGGAATACAAGCCCTCGCCATCTTCCTCTGGCGTATGCCGTGCCGCCATTCTCAGGAACTTTTCCATTCGTTACTGCCTTTGCTTGAACGGTAATGATGTCACCCGGCTTTAATGTAAGTGAGCCCAAGTCAAAATAGTTTTCTTGATAATCGGTGGTAGTTTCTCTATTGGTGAAGCTGCCAATTTCTTTGTCATTCAGTAGTACTTTGTAAGATGACTCACCATCTATTTCGCCAAGCGTAACTAATATTACGTTCTTAAAAGTTTTTTGAGCGCTAGCCTTTTTCCCCCACATTTTTTCAGGAACCTTTAGTTGAGATGTCGCCCAGACATTTCGAGATTGAATCTCTCTCGCATCGATGCCTAACGCACTATTTCTGCGGTCATGATAAAAGGGAACATCACCGGCAGACTCAAAGGTTTGGGAAGCTTCTAAAATAAGACTGTATTCCTGTACGTTAATGAACGTTTCTTTTAAGGAAAGGGGCAGAGGTGTGTATCTAGTTTCACTTGGCCCTGCGCCTTCGGGCTTGTAATCAGGGTCTTGAGTCAGAATGATTTTGTCTAATTCAAAGCCATCTTCACGCATAGATAGGGTGATATTGTGCACGCCATTTTCAGGTATATCTAACCAGATAGTGTTTGGAGTCCCACAATGGTTGTCTTTTTGCCTTTGATTTGATGACCAGGTCCATTTGTTTTTGCCCTCACAAAGTTGAAGCCTTTGGCCATTTGAAGGCCATGTATTGTTTAAGCCGATGTGCAAACCATTGTCTTCACTACCTGAGCTGTAAGCTCTTGCCCAAACGAAGTATCTACCCGGTGTATTAAAATATACAGGATAGGTAAGGACAGCTAACTTACCTGGTGTGGCAGAAAAATTAACGCCGTGCTCTAAGGGCTCGGAATGGTTCGTTCTTGTGTCTGGCAGTAACTCAATGTACGCATCATTGCTGGCGTCCTCTAAATGCATTTTATCGCTATCTGCTAAACCATGGGCGTTATTGCTCTGATTATTGAAAATAATCCAGCGACGCGTGTCCGCTTTATGTTGTGTAGAGTAGTGTTCAGCTTCTATCACCGCAGTTCCGTTTTCGGTAGTGATGATAGAATCTTCAATGCCCGCAAAGGTATTAGTTGCTGCGATTAATAAAAAAAGTGAGCAAGTAATAGTAGTTACCCTATTTGTATCGTTAATTATCATCGCGCTTCCTTAGACTCTTATCCTTGAGGATTACGCGAAATTGATATTGACCAGTCGGTAGAGATGTCCACTGGCTGAGCACTTCCCCATTAGATTTTTCAGCCTGTTCAACTTTGTATTGTGCCGGTGGAATAAATTCTGCGGTAGTATTGAAAGGGATCGTGACAAATACGTCGAACCCACCGCTTGCCATTTTCCAACTTACATCAATAGTTCCACTTGGTGTAGGTATGGAACCATCAGCATAGCCGAGTTGCGAAGTAAGTTGGGGGGAGATAACCGCTCTCTTGAAGCCAGGTAGCGAAGGCTTGACGCCCAAAATACCTTCGTAAAACCACCTTGAAATAGTACCGTAGGCGTAGTGATTCAACGAATTCATGCCTTGTGGGTTAAATCCGTCTTCTATTGAGTACGAGTTCCAGCGTTCCCATGTGGTGGTAGCGCCATTGTTGATTGAGTAGAACCAAGATGGATAAGTTTCTTTAAATAGCAGTGCATAGACTAAATCAGTTCGTCCAGCCTCTTGTAGAACATTAGCCAGTAACGGCGTTCCAAGAAAGCCCGTTCTTAAGTGTGTGTCCGACGCTTCAAGTAACGAAACGAGTTTAGTTTGGGCAATCTTAACATCGCTTTCAGGTAAAAGGTTGAAAGCGAGTGCAAGAAGATAAGCTGTTTGTGTTTCCTTTCCTTTTACTACGTTTAAATTTGAGTCAAAGAATTCACTTCTGAAAGCCTTCGCTAGCTCTTTGTGTTTACTCGCTAAGCGTTTAGCATCTTTCTTGAAGCCAAGCTCCAATGCTGTTTTTTTGGTTAGCTCTACCGAACGAGCAAAAAATGCTGTCGAGATAAGAGAGAAGTCAGTGTCTCCTCGGTTTGCACCTTTTCCTTCTTTTTCAGGGTAGGGTTGTAGCCAATCACCAAACGTCATCATGCTTGATATATTATCTTCAGCCTGGCTTTCGTGATAATCAATCCAGGCTGTCATTGATGGGTAGCTGTCTTCTAGGATCTTTTTATCGCCTGTCATCATGTAGAGCTCCCACGGGAGAATAGTCGCGGCGTCACCCCAACCCGATGATGTCCAGTTTATCCATTTTACAAAGGGTACGTAGAGTGGAACGAAGCCGTCTTCGGTTTGTTCTTCGCGCAAACTCTTAAGGTAGGCAGACCAGAATCCATATACATCCGCCATATACATTGATGGGGCTATAAAAGCGTTGGCATCACCTGTCCAGCCTAACCGTTCGTCGCGCTGAGGGCAGTCCAAAGGGATATCGAAAAAGTTGCCTCTTAACCCCCAATTAATATTTTCAAATAGTTTGTTCAGTTTTGGGTTGGCACTAGAAAAATTGTTATATAGCGCTATGTCAGAATGTTGTACGTTCGCTACTATCCAATCTTTTACAGGAACTTTGCTTTCGTCAAAACCAGATACTTCTATGTAACGAAATCCATGGAAGGTGAAAGTAGGCGTATATTTGGCTACGCCGTTTTTTGACGGCAAGTAGTAATCCGTTGAATGCGCAGAACGATAATTCTCTGTGTAAAAGCTTCCTTTATGTAGTGCCTCAGCAAAGCGTAATTTAACTTCTTTGCCTTCTTTAACGGGAATATTGATAGTGGGAACGCCCACCATGTTTTGGCCAAAATCAAAAATAACGGTGTCTTTATCAATTTGCTCGAATGATACTGGGGCTAACTGCTTTATATTACGAACGGGTAAGTGACGTTTCGGACGTAAGAGTGTGTCAGGCGTTACCACCTCGGTAACAGCAGTGCTCCATTTCGAATCATCAAAACCTGGTTTAGTCCAACCGTCCATTTCGAACCGCTGGTCATATCGTTCTCCATCGTAATTACTCGCAAAACGGATGGGTCCCGACTGTGTTGCTTTCCAAGAGTCGTTCGTTGTAACAAGTAATGTCGTATTGTCTGAATAAGTAATTTCAAGCTGAGTAAGAAACCGTGGAGATTTTAAATGGTCGGTTTCCTTTAAATCTGCAATTCTTCCCGAATACCAACCACCTGCAATGATAGCCCCAAGTACATTTTCGTTTTGGTTAACTAAAGAGGTTACATCATAGGTAAGGGTTTCAATTCGTTTTTCATAAGGTGTCCAACCTGGTGGCAATGCATCGTTGGCGGTGACGTCCTCACCATTTAGGAAAACCTTAAACACACCTTTCGCCGTTACATATAGCCTTGCTTTACTCACTTCCTTATCTAACGAAAACGGCTTTCTAAAATACTGCGGTGTAGCTAACGTGCTTTGTGAAGGTGATTCAGTTGCTTGGGTTTCTTTCGCCCCTATCCATGAAGCTTTCCAGTCGCTATTTTTGAGCAGGCCTAACTCAATGTGCGCTACATCGCTCCATTGCGAGACGATATTGTTTTCGTCCCAAAACCTGACTCTCCAAAATACCTTTTCTCTTGAAAAGATTGGCTTACCTTCGTAATTTACCCATGACATGGCGGAAGACTGGACTTTGCCACTATCCCATTTATCTGGTTTATCCATTAAGTTTTCAAATGTTGACGCCACTTGTATTTGATACGCCAATTGTTGGGTGGACCTTTTATTGTCTAACGGTGCCTTCCAAGAAAAACGTGGAGTAGATTCATAATAGCCAAGCGGGTTCGTGAATCCTTCTCCTACAGTTAATAATGTGGGTTTATCATTATTTGAATAAGAATGGGATGAACAGGCACTTACAAACATGACCGTTGCTACAGCAAGCCAAAATACTCTTACAAAATTCATTTTTATTCCTTGAACATCAGTTTTTTTCAATGGTCAACATTGTTGTAGCACTCTCGATGTAACCTGGTCTATGTGCGACAGCTTCTATTACACCGGGTTTAATAGGTTGCGCTTCTTTATATATTTGCCAATTTTGTGACGTTTTATCCCGTTTATACCTAAAAGCAATAAAAGCTCCAGGCGTCTCGCTAGCAATTACGGCTTTGCCATCTTCAATGACTAATTTTGGGGCTTTGGTTTTAGGCTGAGTGCTTGCATCACCCCATAAGGTAGCTATGAGTTGCCTCTCTGTTCTTGTAGGGTCGTCACCAATATCCTTTAACCAGTTGTTCAGTGCACTCTCCATCTCATTACGTTTATTTTGATAGTTTTTGATATAGGCAAGATTGGATAGTTCGTAAGGATCATTGCAAACATTGAAAAGCTCATAAGCGTCCTTGGTTTTTCGAAACCATTGGCTTTGTGCTTCATTGAGTTTACCCGCAGCATTTAATGCAAGTAGCTCGCGCATACTCGGTATTTTCTCTCGGTATGCAACAGGAAGGTAATACGGGTCATTAGGACGATAATTGCGAATATATTTATAGCATTGATCTCTGACGGCTCTTATTGTGTCAGTAAAACCATCGAACCTATCCGCTGCAGCATAAATGTATTCTCTCTCATCTGAGGTGTCTAAAAAGTTGTCCCCTTGCATATAATCAGGAATGGGCACTCCGGCCATAGCGAGTGTAGTCGGTGCGAAGTCCACAAAAGACACAAGACGCTCTTCTATCGTTCCTGCTTTCTGACCGTTGGGAAAGCGGATAATCAATGGTACTTTTAGCCCGCTGTCATAGATTAGGCGTTTTTGCTTTGGCATTGGACCGCCGTGATCAGAGTAGAAAACTACTATAGTGTTGTCTAACAAGCCGTCGTCCTCTAACACATCTAAAATTGCTCCGATTTGTTTATCAGTTTCGGCTAAATTATTGTAAACCTTCCATAGGTCTCTCTGCACAATTGGCGTATCGGGTAAATAAGGTGGGACTGGAAATTTGGTCTCTGGGTCTACATGAATAGGTGTAGACTCTTTATCCGTCTTAATTCTATGATCGGTAGGCAGTGCCGAAATCTTGTCAGCGTCATTAGAAAAGTAATGTCGTTGTTCCAGCTTTCTTATGCCGTAAGGTTCAAATAGGCCTGACTCATGAGTTGTCGTGAAATTGAAAATAGAGAAAAAAGGCTGATTACTTGGGCGGTTGCGCCAGTGAGCGTAAATTCCATTTTCATCCCACGCAGTCTTTGGTGCTTTAAATTGATAGTCGTTTTTATAGTTGTTAGTAGTGTAGTAACCTGCCTCCCTCAGCAACTGGCTTAACATCTTTGTGTTTTGAGGAGGAACTGCTTCATACTTTGGCAGGCCGGTTTCTTCAGTGTTAGATGAAGTTCTCATATTGTTAGCTCCGAACCCGTTAGGGTAGAGCCCTGTAGCTAACGCTGCTCTACTTGGTGCGCAAACGCCTGACGTTGAGAAAACGTTATTGTATACAACACCCTCGTCAGCCAATCTAGATATGTTCGGAGTTTCAATGCTGTCGTCACCGTACATAGGCAGTAGTGGGCTCATGTCCTCTATTACTAACCATAAAATGTTTGGCTGGTTGGTAGCAGCACTTGCATGTATTGAAAAGCCTAAGATTAGAGCAATAGTTGCAAAGACTTTGAGCATTTCAGCCTTCATTTTGTTCATGGCCATTTTCCTCTTTTTAACCAATCCTCTTATTCTTATAGAGAGAATCCCATTAATGACTCTAGCGCCGATGTTAACATTGTTTTAATCATAAATGTAAATATTAAGTCAAAATCAATCTTTCGTGAGGAATTACAACTCTCTTCATCAAGGCAATCACTGTCTTCACTTGGCCTATTTCTAAAGCGTACGCTTTTTTCAATTATTACAATATGTTGCTATATTTATTATGAAATTACGTTACTTATATGCATTTACAATGAATTCTAAACGGCTTTATTTATTCAATAGAAGAGACGCTCACATTGTTTTTGCGTGAATGAAAAAGATTGTAAATGACCGCTTTTTTGTTTAAAGTCACTATGGATATTAACGATGTATTAACGTTTCGAGGTTATATTAGTGAGCCGATTAAAAACATTGCTACTTCAGAGTGTTCTGGGTTGTGCGGTCAGCATCAGTGGCGTAGCCGCTGCACAGACTTTCGACAAAGCAGGCTGCTTCGAGGTTGAAGCAATAGACCGTGTTTGGTCGGGGCACCGTGTTGCGTTTGATTACATCGGTAAAGGCGACCAACAAATTGTGGCTTATTATGATGCTAGCAGACAAATGAGTGTTGCTTATAAACCCTATCCCACAGGAAACTGGATATATCAAAAGTTAGACAGTTATTTGGGATGGGACAGTCACAACAGTGTCGTTATTGGCCTCGACGAAGAAGGGTATATTCATATCGTTGGGAATCTACATGTTAACCCTATCGTCTATTTTAAAAGTGAAAACCCTTACGACGTGCGAAGTTTAAAACGTGTTGACTTCATGGCTGACAAGGAAACAGAAAGTCGAATGACTTATCCAGAGTTTTTTAACGATGCCGAGGGGAAACTCTATTTTAAATACAGAAACGGACGAAGTGGGAGCGGTAACGAAATTTATAACGCTTTCAATGCTAAAGACGGGACGTGGCAGAGGTTGCATGATTCTCCATTAGTTGACGGAGAGGGAGAAAGAAATGGTTATTTCTGGGGGCCTGTTCTTGGTCCAGACGGTTACTTCCATCTTTCGTGGGTTTGGAGAGAAACACCTGTCGCAGCCTCTAATCACGATATTTCCTATGCCAAGAGTAAAGATCTTGTGAACTGGCAGAAATCAGACGGCACTTCAATCTCTCTACCTATGAAATTAAGTAATAGTGAAGCGGCAGTTCCGCTTCCTCAATTTTCAGGCATTCTAAACGGTCACACACCTATTGGATTCGACCATAAAGCTCGACCTTTAATTTCATATCAAGCCTATGATGACAAGGGAGATAGCCAACTCTTTATAGCTAGAAATGACAATGGGAATTGGAAAAGTTTTCAAGTATCTAGTTGGAAAGACTCACGTCAAGAATTGAATATGACTGGTGCCCTTCCTACTACTCTTACAGTCAAGAAACCAGCGAAGCTTCTTAATAGCGGAGATGTAGAGGTATATGCAGACCTAAACGGTACATCTTACGCTTACACACTTGATGTTGATTCGTTAGAAGTTAAATCTGAGTCGACCGGCTCACAAATTCCACCGGCATTGCTTGCCTATGATAAAACTAACGACATGCCCTTATATACAAAGGCTTTGAAACAGCTTTCACCAGAAAATAATCATCTTACTGCTGGAAAACGCTTCTACTTGGCATGGGAAGCCTTGCCGCCTAACCGTGATAAAGGAAGGGCGTTTATACCAGAACCAACAACATTAACTGCACATTGCCTAGAATAATATGCAGAAAAAAGAAACAAGCGGTTTAATCTTCAACTTAATTAGGAAATACCATGAACAAACTTAGGTTTAGTCTTATAAGCGTACTTGGTGCTTTATTCACATCTCTTTCTTCCAGTGTAGCTGCACAGGACAAACCCAATATCCTATTCATTCTTACAGATGACTTGGGCTTTAACCAAGTCGGAGCCTATGGCAATACGCCAATCAAAACTCCAAACCTAGATGATCTTGCTTCTAATGGTATCCGCTTCGACCAAGCGTATGCAGGTAACACAGTGTGTTCTCCATCGCGTGTCTCTTTATTTACAGGGCGAGATGGCCGTTTAATGACGAACAATTCAAACACTGTTCAGTTGACAGAAATGGATATAACCCTAGCGCACGTATTAAAACATGGCGGCTACGACACGGCATTATTTGGTAAATATTCTATTGGTTCACAAATGGGTGTCACAGACCCCCATGCCATGGGATTCGATACTTGGTACGGGTTTTATTCAATCCTTGAGGGTCATCGTCAGTACCCTCATATCGTTTGGAAAGACGGTAAGAAAATTCGCGTCCCTGAAAACGAAGGCGGTAAAAAAGGCGCCTATGCTCAGGAGCTTTTCACGAAGGAAGCTATTGAATATATAAAGCAGCCACGAGAAAACCCATTCTTTATCATGCTTGCTTACTCGTCGCCACATGCTGAATTAGGTGTACCAGAGAAGTTCAGTGAGCAGTACAAATTCGCTGAAACGCCCTATACAGGTATGAAAGGTGGCAATCCAGCTGACAAGTATGCGTCCTACTATCCAGAACCTGTTGACAAGCCGAACGCGACACTGGCAGGTATGGTTTCAGCACTTGACCACTATATTGGTCAAATTGTTACACAGTTAGACGAAATGGGTGAACTTGATAACACACTCATCTTCTTTACGTCTGACAATGGCCCGCATGATGAAGGCGGCGCGGACCCTGAATACTTAAAAGCCTCTGAGCCCTATCGTGGTATGAAACGAGATTTATACGACGGCGGTATCCACGTTCCAATGATTGTTCACTGGCCAGAGCGCATTAAAGCGGGTCGGACAGACGATACACCTTGGCTATTTGCAGATGTTATGCCCACTGTAGCAGAGCTTGCGGGCGTAAATCTAAACATGGTTCCTAGAGTTAAAACCAACGGTAAATCAATTGTAGGGCTTTTAAAGACTGAACCCAGCGAGATGGGTGAGCGAGTACTCTATTGGGAGTTCTCGAAGCAGGTAGGTGATCCTAACTCAGGCGTAATTGGAGATACCTATCAAGCGGCTCGTAAAGGCGAGTGGAAAGCGGTCCGTTATGGCTACGACGCACCACTTGAACTGTTCAATATTGAAAAAGACCCTGCTGAGTTACGTGATCTTTCGAAGAAAAATCCAGATATTGCCAGCGAGTTTTTGGCGCTATTTGAAGAAAACAAAGATTAGTAGAAAAGTGACGGGGATAAATAAGATGTTAAAACGTCAATTTTTACTCAAGAAAACGCAACTAGCGTTCAGTGTAGCTTTAATGAGCGGAGCAGTTCTATCTGGCTGTGCTATGCAAACGAGTAAAGTAGGTCCTACAGCCTCTGAAAACACTCAGTTTGTAGAGTACTTTGCAGACAACGCAGTAGGTAACCCTCTCGCAATTGTTCAGCATCCAGCGGCCATACACCAAAACGGTATTACCTATGTGTCTTATCAAGGACCTAAAGAAGATCCGTTTGTTGCCACGTATGATCACAGAACCAAAGAGTGGAAAGGTCCCTTCAAAGCGGGGACCAGCGAGTTAGGTCGGCGCGATGGTGGCAAGAAATTCGATAACCATGGTAAACCAACCATGCTTATTGATAACGAAGGCTATATCCACATTTTTTATGGTGGCCATGGCGGCAATAAATCAGACGGTCACAATTCTCTGGGTAATACTCATGTTGGTGCAAACAAACATGCGGTTTCGAAACGTCCTTACGACATTACTGAATGGGAAGACTTAGATAATATCACGCCTTTCGGTACTTATAACCAAGTAGTCAAAATGGACAATGGCGATATTTATCTGTTTTTCCGTCATGGAGCTCACCGTAGTGATTGGGTGTATCAGAAGTCTGTGGACAACGGGCGAACTTTCTCTGCGCCTGTGTCATTTCTTAAGCACAAACGTCGCACAGACTTAAAGGCTGTGGATAGCTGGTACGCATGGGTCGGAAAAGGGGAAGGAGATAACCTAATCGTTTCCTACGATTATCATATTTGCTGGGATAGTGATGCTGGTAGGGATGATAGAGGGCATACCCCAGAGCGTCACGACCTTTACTTCATGAAGTTCAACACGCAGACAAATGAATGGAGCAATGTTAAAGGCGAGGCTTTGTCTCTGCCGGTTACCAAGGAAATGGCTGATGAGAAAACGTTAGCAATGAAAACGGGCGAGCTTTGGACATTTAATGGTACTTCACACCTCGATAGTAAAGGTAACCCGCATATAGCAATCAATGCTGGCGTAGATATCGGTCAGAAGGCTGGTGGACCCAAACAAACTAGACATGTTTGGTGGGACGGTGAGCAGTGGTTAGGTGGCGAAAAAATAATCGATGGATATGAAGGTGTATCTCGTGGTGACTTTCTAGTCAACGGCCCTGAAGATATTCGCTACCTCGTTGCTTACGAAAAGGACGGGGCCGCGGTTTTGTCTTGGTGGAACAGCAATAATAACGGAAATTCATTCTCAGAATCATCAACTGTGCTACGAAAAGAAAATGCGAGTTTCGCTATCACAACACTAATCGAGAACGCGCATCCAGAGGCACAAATGCTAGTGGCTGAAAAAGAGAGTGATGAAAACATAAAAATTTATCTGGTCGGTGAAGATGGTCCGGTACCGCGAGCTTTGAGCAGCCTTAATGCTTCAAAAAAACCGGATATGTAAACCTACAGAGTTGTTAATTGCTCCCGCGTTTTAGGAAGCAGACTGCAAAAAATTAATTGAGAGTAACGATGAATCACACAAAATTAAAGTTTTCAGCCATTGCGGTGAGTTTAGCTATAGGATTAAGTGCATGCTCCGGTGAGTCAACAGAGAAAAAGACAAAAAACGTAGAAGTTGAATCTGTGAAACAAATGGAATCAACGCAGGTTGAGGCCGAGCAGGACATTCAATCTGAAGCGTTGCGTATAGGAAAAAATGCAGCGAACTGGCAAATAGCTCAGTTTGGCAACTTGGACTATATACCTGAGTCGCATCGTGCTAAATCTGAAAATGCAAAGTTTTGGATTCAAGCTGCATTTTACATCGGTTTGACCCGCTGGATTGATGCTACTGATGACGAGAAGTTAAAGAATTTTGTAAAAGAAGTCGCTGAAAGAGAGAGCTACGAATTAATTCTTGAGCGTCCTTATCATGCAGATGACCACGCGATTGCTCAAACTTATCTTTGGCTCGCTGAGCGTGAAGGTATTGAAAAAGCATATGAGCCTACCAAAGAAGTGTTCGACATGATTTTGAGTAAGCCCCCTGAAGTTGGATTAGAAATGGGGGATAGTGAGTCGAGTACAGGTAAATATCATTTGGAAGGGAACTGCCAACTAAGATGGTGTTGGGCCGATGCGTTATTTATGGCACCTCGTGCATGGGCCCAAATGACGAGAGTTACCGGCGACCCAAAATATCTTGAGTACGGTGACAATGAATTTTGGGCATCGGCAGACTACCTTTTCTCAGATGAGTACGGCTTGTTTTATAGAGACAGCCGCTATTTTGATGCGAAGAGCGATAACGGAGAGCCAGTCTTCTGGGGGCGGGGCAATGGTTGGGTTTTCGCCGCCATACCGATGATTATTGAAGAATTGCCAGACGGGCATCCTTCTAGAGAACGTTATATTGAGCTCTATAAAAAGAATGCAGAGGGGTTAATGGCACTTCAGAAAGAAGACGGTTATTGGCCAGCCTCTTTGATGGACCCTGATAAGGTAAAAACACCAGAGGTGAGTGGAACAGGGTTTATAACCTTCGGTCTAGCCTGGGGCGTTAATAACGGCATCTTGACTGACCAGCGTTCAAAAGAAATTGTCGAAAAAGGCTGGGAAGCAATTACGAAAGCGGTTTCTGACGATGGCCGCGTTCATTGGGTTCAGCACGTTGGAAAGAGTCCTGACCCTGTAAAAGAGTCTGACTCTCAGCTATATGGAACAGGTGCTGTGCTACTAGCTGCGTCAGAAATGTTGAAATGGAATAAATAGAAACGTTTGTACTTCAGCCCCTAGTTTTACGCGCGTTTGCTAGGGGCTTTTTTGTATCTGCAATTCTCAATTTTGAGATCTCATCTTTCAAAATGTAATAGAGAAAGGAAGAAATCTATTTGAAACAGAGGTTTTTCTGGCACTCGATATACTCAAAGAATGATTTATTGAAAGGTTAAATAAAAAGCGCAGTGTTAACTAATATACAAATAAAGGAATCTGAAATGCTCTCATACGAAAGAAAAATAAAACAAAATCTGTTGCGTTTTACAAGCTGTGCGATTGTCTTATTTTCTCTAGCAAGCTGTGCCAACCAAACTAAACAAAATGTGATAACTAATGCTGCCGAGCAGCCAGCGCCACCAAATATACTGTTGATACTATCTGATGACCACGCATGGAATGATTATAGTTTCATGGGCCATAAGATCATTAATACACCAAGCTTAGATACTTTGGCCAACGAAGGAGTTACGTTTAGTAAAGGCTATGTTCCGACTTCACTCTGTAGACCTTCTCTAGCAACAATTGCAACAGGTCTTTATGCTAGTCAACACGGCATTACTGGAAACGATCCCTCTAGAGAAACTCCAGGAGGAAAACAAGGAGAGCAATATAAACAGCTTCGCTCGCAAATTATCGCAAAGATTGATGAAGTTAAAACCTTACCAGAATTATTAAAAGAAAAAGGCTACGTATCTCTACAGACCGGAAAGTGGTGGGAAGGCAGTTATGAACGAGGCGGTTTTGATGAAGGAATGACAAAAGGATTTCCGAATCCAGGTGGTCGACATGGCGATGAGGGCTTAAAGATTGGTCGTGAGGGAGTCGATACTATTACCCGTTTTATAGACAAGACTCATGAAGCAAATAAGCCGTTTTTTGTTTGGTATGCGCCATTTATGCCGCACTCGCCACACACGCCTCCTAAGCGAATTTTATCAAAGTACGAAAAGTATGACTTACCAGAGTCTATTGCTAAATACTACGCGATGATTGAATGGTTTGATGAAACGAATGGAGAATTGTTTAGCCATCTTGAAAAACGTGGTTTGAAAGATAACACGCTTATTGTTTACGTTTCTGACAACGGGTGGATTACTAACCCAAAGCAAACTGATAGGTTTTTACCAAAGTCGAAGCAAAGCCCAAATGAAAGTGGCGTTCGGACTCCTATTATTTACTCATTGCCAAATAAATTTAAGTCATCGTTTAGACAAGAAAGGGTGAGTAGTATTGATATAGTCCCTACTATTTTAGGTGCTGCGGGTATAAGCGTTCCAAGTGAGCTGCCAGGTATCAATTTGTACGATAATTTAGTAACGGGTGAAGATATCGACAGAGAATTAATATTTGGCGAAGGTTTTGCACATGACATGGATGACTTAGACGACGTTGAGTCTACACTGCTTTATCGCTGGGTCATTAAGAACGATTGGAAACTAATTGTTAGCTATGATGGTAAAAATGTTAGTTACCAGAAATATCATGATGAATTTTTGGTTGGCCCAAGACTTTATAATCTTGCTAACGATGAATTTGAAGAGAAAAACTTGGCTGCGCAATACCCTGATAAGGTTGGCGAACTGAAAAAAGAAATTGAAGAGTGGTATGCATTGGAAGAACGTAAACTAATCCAGTAACATCTTCAATAAACTCCATGAAGCTTGTTGCTATTGCGGCAGGCTTCTTTAATTCTTCCCGTTATTATCTTTACGCAATCGGTAAATAGTGATGCTATTTGCCGCTATCACACTAATTTCAAGCAAAACTCCTCCAACAGAACCTAGATAGATATTGTTCGTGAGCCAAAAAACGGCCCCGCAAATAAAGAGTTGTCTCATTCTTATGCCTGAAGCATAAAAGATAGCGTAAGTGCCAAAACAAGCACCAAATATAGGACATAGGTCAATAAGCTGGTTGACGTTGAAAGCGCCCCAAACAATATTTATGGCTATAAATACGATGCCTATAGACTTGTGGTTAGTTTTGACCGATATGATCGTGCGAAAAAAATTGAGAAAATTAGCGATAGTTCCAGTGACGGAACCTAAAAAGAAAAAGTGAGCCGTTTGAAATGAAAACATAACAATTAGGCTTATCTTAAGTTTTATATCGCTTTTTTGTGTAAAAGAGTAAATCGCAACTAAAAAAGCGAGCACACCAAAAAGCTGACCAAGGGAAGTAAAAGACATGCTTGTGATGTACCCACTTAACAGTAAGAAAAAGGCTCGTAAACATATAAAATACGAGCTCCGGTTCGTTCAACTAGTCGCCAAATTCGCGAATTAGGCCGTTAATCGTTTCTTTAGCATCGCCCAGGATCATTCGCGTGTTATCCTTAAAGAATAAAGGATTGTCGACACCTGCGAAGCCTGCGTTAGCTGAGCGCTTCAACACAAATACAGTTTTTGCACGATGAGCTTCAATAACCGGCATCCCGTAAATGGGACTACCTTTCATCTCTTTCGCAGCCGGGTTAACAACATCGTTAGCGCCAATTACAATAACAACATCATAATTTTCCATTCGAGGATTAACGTCGTCCATTTCGTAAAGCTGGTCGTAAGGAACATCCGCTTCCGCTAACAGAACGTTCATGTGCCCTGGCATACGCCCTGCAACTGCGTGAATGGCATAATCTACTGTACATCCGTTTTCTTCTAGTAAGGTGTGAAGCTCTCTAACAGCATGTTGAGCTTGAGCTACGGCCATTCCATATCCAGGCACAACCAGTACGGCTTGCGCCGCCTCAAGTACATAAAAGGCATCTTGAGGTGATAGCACTTTTATTTCGCCAGTAATAACCTCGCCTTGCTCGATAGGTTTGGCAAACCCAGATAACAAAACATTCATCAGCGATCTGTTCATCGCCTTACACATTATGTTCGTGAGGATCAACCCTGAGGCGCCAACCAGTAGGCCGGTTACAATCAAAATTGTATTGCCTACTGCAAGACCTGCTGCTGAAGCGGCAATACCTGAATAGCTGTTTAGCAAAGCGATAACTACAGGCATATCTGCTCCACCTATAGAGATCGTCGCCCATAGGCCGAAGCTCAGCCCTAATGCAATAATACAATACAGCCATACCTCATTAGACGGTTGTGTTACAAAGAGATACCCCACGGCTACCATAGCCACCAAATGAAGGATACTTAATTCCCTTAACCCAGTGAAAATGAACGCTTTTGAAGATAATTTTCCGGAAAGTTTTCCCCAAGCAACTACGGATCCTGAAAACGTAATCCCGCCAATGAGCAGCGTTAAAAGAACAGTAATGAAAACAAAAGCGTGATTATAACTCGATGCACTGGCTTCCATACTGCTAACTGTCGCCCATCCTAATAGCAACGAAGCAGCGCCACCAAAGCCGTTAAAAAGAGAAACCATTTCCGGCATTTGCGTCATCTGGACACTACGCGCTTTCCAAGCACCATATAGCCCACCAACAAGCACCCCAACCAAAATGTAATGGTAACTGATGACTTGTTGATCGAGCAGAGTAACCACTACTGCGACAAACATACCTACTGCCGACACGAAGTTTCCTTTGCGTGCAGTCGAAGGATGACTAAGTAATTTTAAACCAAATATAAAAAGCCCTGCTGCTAGTACGTAAGCAACGTTAATGAGTGTTTCAATTGTCATGTTCAGCGCTCTCTTAGTTATTATCTTTCTTTTTAAACATGCCAAGCATGCGATCGGTAACAAGATAACCGCCCACAACGTTAATACTTGCTAACGTTACAGCCGCAGTACCCAATATAGTTGTCAACATACTGTAATCAGAACCAGATGAGACTAGAGCACCAACTAAGGTAATACCTGAAATAGCATTTGAACCAGACATCAATGGAGTGTGTAACGTGGCAGGGACTTTACGAATGAGTTCAAATCCAAGAAACGCAGCGAGTAATACAATAAATAGTAGGTAAATAGTTTCCATTATTTAGCTCCTTCGTACGCAGACAACAGCATGTCATTTCGAATTAGTCCACCATGAGTAATGACAGCAGCATCAAGAATGTCATCTTCAAACGTTAGTTCGAATTCAATAGGCGCCTTCTTTACAAACTCATCCAGCAAGTTGTAAATGTTGTTTGCGTACATATCGGTCGCAGCCCTAGGTACGCCTTCACTCCAGAAGCCGTCTCCAATAATAGTAACGTTATTCAGTACAACGGTTTCACCTGGCTTAGAGCCTTCTACGTTGCCGCCAGAGACCGCAGCCATATCAACAACAACGCTACCTGGTTTCATAGACGCTAGTGTTTCTTTTGAAATCAACACAGGCGGCTTACGACCGAATAGCTGAGCTGTAGTGATAACTATATCTGAACTTGCTATGGCTTCTTTTTGTGCCTGTGCGAGCAACGCTTTTTGTTCGTCAGAGAGCTCTTTAGCGTAACCGTCTTTTGTCTGACCGGTTTCGCCAATATCAACGTTAAGGAATTTACCGCCTAAAGACTCTACTTGTTCGGCTACAACTGGGCGCGTGTCATACGCCAGCACATTGGCACCAAGGCGCTTTGCTGTCGCAATAGCCTGCAGACCTGCAACGCCTGCTCCAATAATAAATACTTTGGCAGGTTTGATTGTACCGGAAGGTGTCATCATCATTGGCAATATAGAAGGAAGTGTGTCCGCGGCCTTCATCACCATTGCATATCCAGCCAAACTCGCTTGAGAGCTTAATGCGTCCATTTTTTGTGCTCTAGACGTTCTGGGAATCATTTCTACGGAGAGCGCGGTCAAATTGGCTTTTGCTAGTTTAGTTACCAACGCTTCGTTAAAAAATGGGTCTAGGTGTCCAATAACAACTGTGCCAGCAGGCAGCTTTTCAACAATTGATTCTCTAGGTGTGTTGACACAGGCTAGTATATCTACTTGCTTAGCTATTTCTGTAATATCGGCAACGATACTAGCGCCAGCTTCCGCGAAGTCTTCATCTTTATAATGTGATAGCAGGCCAGCACCTTTTTCGACATAGACCTCAATGCCTTTTTTGACAAGCTTGGCGATAGTTTGTGAAGACACCGCACAGCGCCGCTCCACATGAGCGTGGTGCCTTTGCTCTAGGGCTTCGTTTAAAATTAGGATTTTCAATTAACTCTCCTTTTCAAAACTGTAGGAGAATGAGGTAACTCATTCAGTAAACTTCTCTGTCGTTAACTGATATGTTTTAAAGAAGCCCGTTCCCTTACCCATTTTAAGTATGTTGTAGGTGCTTTAGTGTTGTTAGATTTACACCGGCAACGTTCAGGTAGGTATAGAAGGTCTTACTCTAGGTGAAAAACCATTCTCAAGTCTGTAGCAACAGGTTGGTTATCTTCATGCGTGTCCATTATATCTGCCATATGTCTCCACCACATCTTAACTACGGAGTTGTGAGGCAGCGCATCCATGGTGTGGTCGTCCTCGCGCTTTAAAACAGCAAAGAGCTTATTCGAGCTTTCCTCATAGAAAATACTGTAGTCTGACACGCCTGCATTTTTAAGCTCTTTTACTAGCTCGGGCCATATTTCGTCATGACGTTTCTTATACTCTTGCTCATAACCCGGCTTTAGTGTCATAACAAAGGCAACTTTTTCCATCTATTATTCCTCTAGGCTGTCCAAGTATTCTTTCCATTGCTCTACAGTGGTGATCTCACTGTCACCTTCCCATGCAAAGCCAGCTTTGTAGTTCAACTTACCTTCCGGTGATGTTTGAGTTATTAGCCAAATATGACTTTCATCTTTCCTTTCAGAAGGTGTATGAATGATGTTACTAATTTTACTTGGCGCGATAAGGGCCGCGGTGCCTAACCCTTGGTTGTCAATTTCTTCCCAAGCGGCAATCCATCCTTCTTGTAGATTTTTATACACGTCGGCTTTTTCGTCGTGTGTAGCTACACCTATGGCAATAGGGATAGAGGCCGGGGCATTATCTAGATAGAAAGTCGAATCGACGTTGTACATTCGAGAGCCTAGCGCAAGCGACACGATTTTAACTTCTTTTACCATGCCAATAGGCGTTTCAAATTCGTAGTAAAGGGTAAACTTAACTTCGTCAGCATTGTTTTTATGAATTTCATAACGAGTGAAATTGTGGCCGTAGTACGGTGTTTCGTTTATCCACACGGCTGAGCCACCCACGCCACGACTAATACCCGTATGGTAAGGGTCGTAACCTTCTCCTCTGTCTTCGTGATACGACTGACCACTGAAGTGCATGTCATACCACTTGTCGATAATCGAATAATCGACTTTCTTTAACCATGCGTCCACGCCACTGGCGTGGCCAGCTAAAGGTGCGGCAGGGCCATAAACCCTAAAAGCTACCTTATCATTTTCCCATGCAAAATCGTCCCGTCTCTCAGGTACGAATTTAGCATATGCCTTGACTTGGTTAGCCATAGCCGGCGCGCTGTCATTATCAGTTTTTTGTACTTCAGATGAGCACGCTGACATGCCTGATAATCCAATAGCGATCGCCGCGGCTAAACAAATTTTCGTATGTTTAAACATCTACTCTTTCCTCTATTTGGTAGCAAAGCAAGTGCTTCGATATTGTTTACAAGCGTACTCATTTGGTCTTTTCAATCAACTTTATGATTGTTAATGAGCGATATTGCATTATTGTAATTTGGTTTGCAATGGTTTTAGCGCACGATTAATAAAATTGAGCTAACTGTTATTCCTTTAAGTTATTAAAATAGCTTTGTTTTTAGTTTATTTTCTGCCCTCGTATAATAATACTCTAATATTAACAAAAATATAACAAATATGTTGATATTGGTTAACTAGTGATCTATCTTGCCTTCTTGGTGATTGATAATGACTGTTTATGGAGAGAATATATGGCGTTAATCGGTGCGAAGAAATTAAAGCTAGCTGTAGCTATTTCATCTGCGATTGCTTGCTATTGTGCAGAGGCTGTCGCACAGGATACAGATACATCAAAAAGTGCAGACCAAGAAACCGAAGTAATAGAGGTTAGAGGAATAAGGAGCGCGCTAGCTAGTGCATTGGCTGAAAAGCGCTCTGCCGACAGTATTAAAGAAGTAATTCAAGCTGAAGATATTGGTAAGTTACCGGATCAGAACTTGGCAGAAGTCTTAGAAAATGTCACAGGCGTTCAGATCGATCGAACTGCCGGCGTAGGAACTGGGGTCCAAATACGCGGTACGAACGCGAACCGAGTCGAAATTAATGGGGTGTCAACTGTAGGAAGTGGAAACGGACGTTCAGGTATCAGTTTCGACGACTTACCCGCAGCGCTGATTTCGTCTCTGGAAGTTATCAAAGTGCCTACCGCGGAAACTGTTGAGGGCTCTGTAGGTGGAACGATAAATCTACGTACACTTAGAGGCCTTAGTTTAAACGAGCAACTGATTTCAATTCGTGCTCAAGCGGAAAACAGTGATTTGGCAGATGCTACTTCGCCGCGAGTATCTGCAACCTTTGGAGATAGCTTTGACACCGATTATGGGCGAGTCGGTTTGGTTCTCACCGGTAGCTACGCAGAGCAACAGGTTGCTTCGTTTGACCCACGCTTCGACAGGGACAGGGAAGTACTTCCTGATTCTGGTAGCGCTAGCGCAGAGTCGTTTCCATTTTTAAGAACGCAGTTTCTGGATCAAGTCATTTCTCGGTATGAATATGAAACTAAGAACTTCACTGGGTCTTTGGAGTTCGAGCCGATGGATAATTTAAGGTTATACTTTGATGCAACGGTAAATCGTCAAGAACGGGCTCAAAAAAGCTCTCGTGCATTCATTTCAGGTACCGGTGGAACGGCTGTCGTGGACAATACCGATAACACAGCGTTTGAAACTATCGATTTAGGAACAATTGATGGACCAAATGGACCTTTAGTTCTGGGTGAGGTTCAAGCTGTTTTAACAGGAACTCTGGGTGTAGGTGTTGATGCTAATAACAATAATATCGATCCTAATTTAAGGACTAGCGTTAATACAGGCTCACGTATTACAGACAGTGATGTATTCGCCACCGGTTTCGATCTTTTGTTAGATCGCCTTGCTCTTAAAGGTGAAGTATCTTATTCGAGCTCGGATTCGGTTTTTCCTCGATTAAATACGGAGCTTGATTTTATAAATCCAAATGGCCCGCAACCGAGCGAAGGGATGAGTATCGATAATGGTGTACCTGTAGAGTTTGATGCTTCGGGTCGCACGCTTCAATTCGGGATAGCTCAAAATGCTGAATTCGGCCCTTCGAGCCAAGACTTGTTAAATCCAGCTAACTATGCTCTTCGTGGTGTCGGTGTGGGTAGAAGTACTCAAGAAAATTCCGAAACCGCATTTAGACTAGATGGAGATTACGATATTTCTGATCTAAACCCGTATTTTTCGGGCATTAAAGCAGGATTGAGATGGAATAAAAATAAGGCAGAAAGTAATGATATAAATACTAACTCAAACTTTTCTAATCCTAATTCAGCATTCTATAGACCAAGGGCGGATCTGTTTTCAAATATTGTTTCTGCTGGCCCTTCAAACTTTAATGATGCTGATGGAAGACGCCTGTACATTGCTGACTACCTTACCGTAGACGGTGACTTATCATTTAATAACCCAGACCAAGTTTTGACTGCTATTAATAACGCTATCGCTGAAAATAATGCTGCTCAAATTGCAAATGGAAATATATCAGAGCCCTATTCGTCATTGGCACAACCTGAGCTTCAGCTAGATTCATTTTTTGATATTGAAGAAGAGACAACAGCGTTATATTTGCAAGGAGACTACTTCTTTTATATCAATGATATGACATTTCGCGGAAATGTTGGGGTTCGTTACGTTAGTACAGATATTACTTCGGTAGGTAACAACATAGAGAATGGTGAAGTAACTGGCCTGCGCGAAGAAAGTGCTTCTTATGACTATTATCTGCCGAGATTCAATATTGCGTCTGAAGTTATCGATGATTTAGTAATTCGAGCTGGTGTTGCTAAAGACATTCGAAGACCCAACTTCGATAACCTTTCAACATCAATTAACTTTCCGGGAGGAGCCGGCGCCGCAGTAAGAGTGGGTAACCCAGCTTTAACACCAGAAGAAGTTATTTCTTACGATCTATCTGCCGAATACTATTTCTCTGACTCAAGTTTTGTCAGTGTAGGTGTCTTCCACAAAGAAAGAACGGATATTTTTGCCGCGGTCCGTGATAATCCAGAAGAACCTATTGGACAGAATGGTCAAATTGAGCGGGATATAACCGCTCCATGTGAAGGTGGCGGGATATTCAATCCCACTGTCACTGATAGGAATGTTTGGTCGTCTGTTCCCGGTACGGGGATTTGTGTTCCACTCCAAACAACAATTAACTTGCCAAATGAAGAGACTCAAACTGGTATTGAATTCGCGTTTCAACATGACCTTTCTGATTATGAAGAGGAGCTTGGATGGGCTTCTGGTTTTGGGGTAATAGCAAACTATACATATCAGGAAGCGGGTGCAGGTATCGAAACATTCCGCCCAGCTACAGGAGATGGAAATGCGCTTAATAAATTGTTGGGACGTACAGATACAGACCAATCTACGGCGACATTGGCCGACGATATTGTAGAGGAACGGATTGAGTTGGAAGACTTATCTCAAAACGCATACAACATTACGTTGTTCTATGACAAATATGACCTTAGTGTAAGAGCAAGGTACACATGGCGTTCAGCGTTCAAAACAGGCGACTTGATAAGCTTTGATATGCCGCGAATAGTTGATGATAGGGCACAGCTTAATATGAGTGTGAGTTACGATATAAATGACACCTTTACCGTTGGACTCGATGGAATAAATCTACTGCGCGAAGATCGTACTGAGTGGTGCGTAAATGAAGGTGCGTTGCTTTGTGCACAAGGGTTAACTGATAGACGCATTGTGTTAGGGGTTACAGCAAACCTTTAATTAACTTTTCAATAATTAAGTAACTCTACAAATTCCGCCTTTAGCTTGTCTAGAGGTGGAGTTTTTGTTTTGATGAGCGAAGTAAGTGGACAGCTCAATGTATAAATTCAAGCTACTAGGTAGCTTTTGATGCAGTAAACGCGATAGACGCGCTTGTAATTAAAGGGGAAGCCTTTGAACCGCATTCGGCCAAAACACTTCCAGAAGCCTGCTCGTGGCGACTTCTCTAAGACCGCATTGATAGCATTAATGACAGCAGTATCTACCTTGCGCCAGTCTCTCTGGACGATAAAAGGTCGCACGGCCAATACCAACAAACAAACAGGCCTTTACGATACTTAGTCCCGCATCAACTAAGATGCTGACGCATTCTCGCTTCTCTGCTGTCACCAACCCTTTTTTGCGACAAGCTCCTTAATGGCATTATTTTCTAAGCCTACATCGGCAAACATCTTTTTGAGCTTGGCATTCTCTTCTTCAAGCTCTTTCAGTTGTTTGACGTCAGACGCTTCCATGCCGCCGTGCTTAGATTTTCAATTGTAGTAAGTTGCGCTGCTGATACCATGTTGACGGCAGACCTCCTCAACCTTCATACCAGCATCAACTTCTTTTAACACCCCGATGATCTGAGATTCTATGTAGGGTGATTTTTTCATAGTCGTCTCCTGCATTAATGATTACAGAAAACTCCAATTAAGTCTGTCTTAGCTTAAGGTAAGTGGACAACTTCTCTCAGGATAACTTTTAGAGCGCTTTCTCAATATTGTATCTGTGCGATCCGTTTTTACGTCTTTGAAAACTATATTTTTGCTCAAAAAACGTATAATACCTTCGCGTGGGTATGCGGTTTGCCAATTTTGGCATTAATCAGTTTATATCGGATGAAAAATTGATATTGAGTCATTCTTCAGCAGTATGTGATTTAAAAACTGACCTGCTTGGGGTTTGAAAATGCTTTATTTGTCAAAAAGTTAAATATTTCTTTGAGATTTTGCTAAGTAGCTTAAGAAAAAACGACTTTGGTTGAAACTATATCCAATCTCATCATTAACAATGACTCGCGAATTCAAGTCAAGTGCACCACGCCGAAAACGGCATATCGCCAGTAAAAACTAGTTGCAAACTGTTTTGTCGACGCCGAAAACGGCATATCGTCAGTAAAAACTAGTTGCAAACTGTTTTGTCGACGCCGAAAACGGCATATAGGCAGTAAAACCTAGTAGCAACTTAAAAATCGAGATACAGAAAGTGTTAAATTCCTGACTTAGTAGTACTAGCTCAGGGCTTAAGCGGACGAACAGATTATTGACTAGCTACTTCTGCTTTGTGCCAGAAGCGGACGGTGGGAACTGTTTCAGTGAACGTAAATAGTAGGGAGTTTGCGGCTATTTGGCGTTTTCATTTATATAGCTAGGAACACTGTTTGATTGGAGACGAAACTGTTTAGCAACTTGTTCGATTTCATTTTTACTCCCTATAATTACGCCCTCCATGTAATTGTCCCACTCAAAAACGAGAGTTGTATTGTCTTTTCTAATTTTTACCTTTCCGAAATCTATCCAAGCATCGATTGCGTCGTACTCATAGAGCTTTACCCAACCATTACCTAGCAACTGTTCAAGTATTTCATTAAACAAATCTGTGTTGATGTTTTCGATAATGGCTTTATTTAGATACTTATATTTAGCCTTAGTAAATTCTTTCGTAAAAAAACGTACTGGGTTCATTCGGCACCTAACTTTTAAATAAGGGGCGCAGACATGTGGGGCGTAATGGCGAAGCCGCCCCGCGTGTATGCGTCCCAGCGAACGCAGTGACTTAATTTTTTTGTTAGGTGACATTAGTGCTTCGGACTTTCCTGTAACGCATAGAAAGAACCGAAAGAATGCCACATATAATACCTGTGCTTATTGCTCCATGTAAGCCAAAAGCAACTATAAGCGGCCGCAATACGAATAGGTGAATAATAAGCGCTGGTATAAGTGCAACAGCGAATATTTTAAGCTTAATCGTTGATTCAAATGGAGAGTTGCAGTGTGGACATGTTTTTGTCTTTCCCCATTTATTAGCAGTTTTAGAGAAGAGCCCTATTTTCTTTTCACAGGTCGGACATTTGAAGAATTGTTCGTTTGGTTCAAAATCATCACTAACTGTATTTAAGATGCTTTTCTCTGATGTTTGTCGCGAAGCTAATTCGACTTTTATTCGCTCTACCCGATCTGGGAAACTTTCCTTATCTATATTGTCTAGAGCATCTTCTAGCTCTGAGGTCGAGTACTCTGAATAATTTGGTTCCATCTACTAAATTCTCCTTGTCACCTAGACACAATGACTCCCTGTAAAAGTGCTAGCCCCCGCATTTTCGTGGGTTAACTTTTCAGCCAGAGCCATAATTAGTTTGTTCAATACTAAATCAATTTGGAGGCTAGCATGAACAAACATAGCATGATTTTTATCGGGTTGGATACGCATAAAGAGTTTCATGAGGTTGCTTATTGTGAAGAACAGCGTGGAGCGACGCCGGTTCATTATGGGCGTATTCCTTCATCTAAGGTCAGTGTTAAAAAGCTGCTCCGCCAGTTTGAATCCAAATATCCTAGCGCAACGCTTCACGTTGTTTATGAAGCTGGACCGTGTGGTTATTGGATTTACCGGCTGATTACGAGCTTGGGACATTGTTGCTATGTCGTGGCTCCGTCTCTTATTCCCAAAAAGCCGGGAGAGCGAATTAAAACCGACCGCCGAGATGCGCTTAAACTCGTTAGGTCACTTAAGTCTGAAGACCTTACACCCATCTATGTGCCTGAACCAGAGGATGAGGCTGTTCGGGATTTATCCCGTGCTCGTGAAGCGGCAATGAAGGATTTAAAAGAAGCAAAGTATCAACTCAAAGCCTTATTACTTCGCAACAATATACGTTATGAAGGCACTGCCAACTGGTCGAAGAAGCACCTGCGCTGGCTCACCGAACTGATTTTGCCTCACCCAGCCCAGCAAATTGTCTTACAGGAACAACTGCAAACCATTGAGGAACGTATCCGGCGACTGGAAAGGCTCGACAACGAGTTAACCCACCATGTACACCAATGGCGTTATTATCCAGTAGTGAAAGCCGTTCAGGCGATGCGCGGCGTTCGATTGCTCGTTGCTGTTGGTGTGGTGGCAGAGCTCGGTGACTTACACCGCTTCGACCATCCCAGAAAGCTCATGGCTTATCTGGGCTTAGTTCCCAGTGAACAATCATCAGGTGGAAAGCGACACTTAGGAGCCATTACAAAAGCAGGAAATGGCCGAGCAAGGCGTTTACTGATTGAGGGGGCGCACAGCTACCGTTATCCGGCCAATGTCTCTACAGAATTACAGTTAAGGCAGGAAGGCTTACCTAAAGACATCGTTGATATTGCCTGGAAAGCACAGCTTCGTTTGTGCAAACGCTATCAGCGCATGAGCAAAAAAGGTAAGCACTACAATTTAATCATCACCGCGATTGCCAGAGAGATGGCAGCTTATACCTGGGCTATCGCAAAAGAAGTGGTACTTACTCCGGTTAATCCAAAACTAAGGTTAAGCCGAGTACCTGCATGACAAACGAGTTTGAGCTAACGCATTCGGATCAGGCCGCGGAATGTGGCACAACCTACGAGGGCGTTATGATGGCAATCACTTAATGGTGATTGATCCACGAGCATAGACTGATGAGAAGGTGCTACGGCGGAACATGTAAGGTCAGCTCTGCTTATTCAATGAATAAGTAACCTACGAATACCAGCATACCAACCGACGACATTACTGCCTCATCCGGTGCGTTAGCTCATTTATTTTAAGTGAGAAACAAAGCTAATTATGGACTGAAAGAATGTCAGGGATACGCTCGTTCAGGGTTGACAAAGGGAGTCATACCAACGCCCCACTTAGGGGCACAAATACGCAGGCTATAATACGGAGCGAAGCGAAGGGAGCCTGCGTGTTTGTGTCCCAACGAGCGCCAGCGAGTGACTACAGTGGCTTGTGTACGCCCAGCATGGGCATGAACTAATGAGGTGAAAGTCCTCTGTAGGAAGATCACCGTTGTTTAACACATTGTTATTCAACGCTAACTACTAGCGAATGGCAAGGGCTAAATCGTGAGAGATAGTCTGGAGGAAGCCGCTAGCAAATCTGCGAGCTGATGAACAAGAACATCATATGAGGCGTAGGCTGAAGGTGAGTTGGCACAAGACAACGAAACCATGTGATCTAACGGCCACCGTAAATGATGCAGCAGTGCAGAGACAGTGCATGTCCTTATCTGGGGAGATCTGCTTTACGAGCGGTCGGTAAACACCAGTGAGGCTCTGGTTTACAAGTGCCTTGGCGCAGAGGAAACGCATCATCCACTGCGAGCGAACTTGATGCAAACCGATAGCGCTGTCTCAGGCAACTGTGGCGGTGATAAAGCAGAAGTCAGCAGACGGCATAGTAGCCAAATGCCCATCGTAATGGTTGGGACACGGTGAAGGCCTGACCCTGAAAATCAATTAGGAGCCTGTGCAGCTCACTTGTTTCATATCCGACCGGACTTAGGAACAGTGGCGCAAAATCAGAAGCCATAATTGGAGCATGAAGGAGCTAATCGGCCATCATGCTTTAAACATTTTCAGGAAACGCCCTGTGCGGAGCCGCATGCAGGGTGTTGTGGGGGCCGAGGGTTAGAGACCCTTGGCTACCCGATTAGCTTTCACTCTTTTTTCCGTGCTCTTTTGCGAACTCGGGGTTAATCCATACAGAAACAACATCATCGGTATTTAAAGCGACTTCTGGTGGTTCAAAACAAGATTTTCTGAATTCTGAAATTGAGTCACTTATGAGAGTTTTTTCGTTTATTTCGTGGTCCCAAAAATAAATTTTCGATTTGAACTCTATGAAGTAGTTACCACACTCATCCTCAGCAAGGACATTGTAATTAAATAATTCGGCAGGATATGGCTTTGTCGCAGCCCTCACTAACCCATACTCAACGCCATTGTTAGCTCGTACTGCTTTTCCAAAACAACATGTAATTTCCATTTTTACCTCGTGAAAGCTAACACCTAAATATGGGGCACAAACTGGCAGGCTATAATGGCGAAGCCGCCTGACTGTTTGTGTCCCAGCCCGCCTGCGGGCGACATAATTTTTTTGTTAGGTGCGTGCATGAACAAAACTAGTCCTTTTGTGCAAATAAGTCAGAATTTACCATTTTAAGGTAAGGACCAATACCTCCGTTCCAGTTCAAGCCAAACGGTCCTGGAGGGTAGTTTGCAATGAATAACTTAATTGTAGTTGTTTCTTTGTCAAAGCCGTCTACTACCAAATCTGCACATGGCAGAATCTTATCTTCGCCGTAGTACATTTGACTAACCAAGAAATCGGTGGCCGCTTCCCAACCCTCTGCCAATGTAGCAGTTAATGAGGTGAGTCGAATGTTCTGAGTTGGAAGTTCTATTCCAATTTGTAAACTCGCTTTATCGATAGCCTCTTTGAGCGATCCTCTGGTGATTATAGAAAATTCCTTTTCAGTCATTTGCGACTCCTAAGCACCTAGACACAATGACTCCCTGAGAAATGCTAGCCTCCGCATTTTCGTGGGTTAACTTTTCAGCCAGAGCCATAATTAGTTTGTTCAATACTAAATCAATTTGGAGGCTAGCATGAACAAACATAGCATGATTTTTATCGGGTTGGATACGCATAAAGAGTTTCATGAGGTTGCTTATTGTGAAGAACAGCGTGGAGCGACACCAGTTCATTATGGGCGTATTCCCTCGTCTAAGGTCAGTGTAAAGAAGCTGCTCCGCCAGTTTGAATCCAAATATCCTGGCGCAACGCTTCACGTTGTTTATGAAGCTGGACCGTGTGGTTATTGGATTTACCGGCTGATTACGAGCTTGGGACATTGTTGCTATGTCGTGGCTCCATCTCTTATCCCTAAAAAGCCAGGGGAGCGAATTAAAACCGATCGCAGGGATGCGCTTAAACTCGTTAGGTCACTAAAATCTGAAGACCTTACACCCATCTATGTGCCTGAGCCGGAGGATGAAGCAGTTCGAGATTTGTCCCGAGCCCGTGAAGCAGCAATGAAGGATTTAAAAGAAGCCAAGTATCAGCTTAAAGCCTTACTGCTTCGCAACAACATTCGTTACGAAGGCACGGCCAATTGGTCCAAGAAGCATCTGCGCTGGCTTACCGAACTCATATTGCCTCATCCTGCCCAGCAAATTGTCTTGCAGGAACAATTGCAAACCATAGAAGAGCGTATTCGCCGGCTAGAAAGGCTCGACAATGAGTTAACCCATCACGTTCACCAGTGGCGTTATTATCCTGTGGTGAAGGCTATTCAGGCTATGCGTGGCGTTCGATTGCTAGTCGCCGTTGGTGTGGTGGCAGAGCTTGGTGATTTACACCGCTTCGATCACCCAAGAAAACTCATGGCGTATTTAGGTTTAGTGCCCAGCGAACAATCCTCCGGTGGTAAACGTCACTTAGGTGCCATTACCAAAGCAGGTAACGGCAGAGCAAGGCGTCTACTAATTGAAGGTGCGCACAGCTATCGCTATCCAGCGAATGTCTCTACCGAATTACAGTTAAGGCAAGAAGGCTTACCCAAAGACATCGTCGATATTGCTTGGAAAGCACAATTGCGTCTGTGCAAACGCTATCATCGTATGAGTAAAAAAGGTAAACACTACAATTTAATCATTACCGCGATAGCTAGGGAGATGGCGGCTTACATATGGGCCATTGCAAAGGAAGTGGTACTTACTCCGGTTAATCCAAAACTAAGACTGAGCCGAGTACCTGCATGATAAACGAGTTTGAGCTAACGCATTCGGATCAGGCCGCGGGATGTGGCACAACCTACGAGGGCGTTATGATGGCAATCACTTAATCGTGATTGACCCACGAGCATAGACTGATGAGAAGGT
Source organism: Alteromonas sp. OM2203 (assembly GCF_048517045.1). Taxonomy (NCBI): domain Bacteria; kingdom Pseudomonadati; phylum Pseudomonadota; class Gammaproteobacteria; order Alteromonadales; family Alteromonadaceae; genus Alteromonas; species Alteromonas sp. OM2203. The sequence goes on along the minus strand of NZ_CP183210.1, from coordinate 120,845 downwards.
GCTACGGCGGAACATGTAAGGTCAGCACTGCTCATTCAACGAATGAGTAACCTACGAATACCAGCATACTAACCGACGACATTACTGCCTCATCCGGTGCGTTAGCTCATTTATTTTAAGTGAGAAACAAAGCTAATTATGGACTGAAAGAATGTCAGGGATACGCTCGTTCAGGGTTGACAAAGGGAGTCATACCAACGCTAAGCTTTGGGGCGCTAACATGGGGCTATAATCGCGAAGCGGCCCCGTGTTAGCGTCCCAGCGACCGGAGGGAGTGCCAACAGCGTTTTGTTAGGCGTACAAAGGAACGTACGCAGCTTTGCTGCCACCACTAGCCAAATAGACCGCGTGTTTAAATTATTGAATTTAAGATAAAACAACCTAGTGCGAAATGCCAGATGTTAACGACATTGCTGGATAAAAGAGCGAGTTTAGATAACTTGTATTGTTAAATGTTGGCGTTGCGGTGTTTATGAAAAGCACGTTGCTAAAGTCGCTTAAACAGCAATATGTGCTAGCCGCAAAGACAACCTAGCGAAACAACCTTGATGCTGGAATGTCACGGTTGAACCCACATATTAATGCTGTAAGTAAATGACGCCTAACTTTTAAATAAGGGGCGCAGGCATGTGGGGCATAATGGCGAAGCCGCCCCGCATGTATGCGTCCCAGCGAACGAAGTGAGTGACTTAATTTTTTTGTGTACGCCCAGCATGGGCATGAACTAATGAGGTGAAAGTCCTCTGTAGGAAGGTCACCATCCTTAGCGATTAATATTGCTATTAGATGATAACTACTAGCGAATGGCAAGGGCAAACCCGTGAGGGCTTGTCTGGAGGAAGCCGCTAGCAAATCTGCGAGCTGATGAACAAGAACATCATATGAGGCGTAGGCTGAAGGTGAGTTGGCACAAGACAACGAAACCATGTGACTTAACGGCTACCGTAAATGATGCAGCAGTGCAGAGACAGTGCATGCTCTTATCTGGGGAGATCTGCTTAACAAGCGATCGGTAATTAACCAGTGAGGTTCTGGTATACAAGTGCCTTGGCTTTTCAGCGTCATCGACTGGAAGGAGCGAACTAGATGAAAACCGATAGCGCCTACAAGGGTAACCTTGAAGGTGATTAAGTAGAAGTCAGCAGACGGCATAGTAGCCAAACGCCCATCGTAATGGTTGGGACACGGTGAAGGCCTGAATACTTAGATCAAAGGAGGAGCCTTATTGAACTTGAATACACGAATGCCGACCGGTAGTGACGTGACTCAGCGTATCGATAAGCAGCCAGCCTTTAGTGCTGATCTACTTGTGCTCATTCTCCGACCCGCTAATATTCTAGCTGCGTGGAAACGAGTTCGAGCCAATAAGGGGGCCGCTGGCATCGATGGCATGTCCATTGATGATTTCCCTGCTTGGGCAAAACAGGGCAACTGGAAACGTATTATGAATGAGCTCCACTCAGGCCAATACCAACCTTCACCTGTTAGACGCGTGGAAATTGATAAACCCGATGGCGGTAAACGCCAACTAGGTATTCCTACCGTCTTCGACAGGGTTATCCAACAAGCTATTGCTCAAGTGTTAACGCCCATCTTCGACCCAACCTTCTCAGACAACAGTTTTGGGTTTAGGCCAAACCGAAATGGGCAACAAGCGGTGAAGCAGGTACAAAGCATCATTAAAATGGGACGCCGTTTTACTGTAGATGTGGACCTGTCAAAGTTCTTCGACCGCGTTAATCACGATTTACTCATGACCCACCTTGGCTATAAAGTGAAGGATAAGCGATTGCTTAAATTGATTAAACGCTACTTGCGAGCTGGGGTTATCGATAACCAGCTTTATAGTGAGAGCCGAGAAGGTGTTCCTCAAGGCGGGCCGTTATCACCCTTACTGGCGAACATTATGCTCGACCCTTTGGACAAAGAGCTTGAGAAACGAGGCCATAAGTTTGCTCGCTACGCGGATGACTTCACTATCTTGGTGAATACTCCACGTGCGGGTAAGCGCGTGCTTAGCAGTATCAGCAGCTTCCTGAGTCACCGTCTGAAACTGATCGTGAATTCGGTCAAAAGCCACGTCGTCAAAACCAGTGAAAGCAAGTTCCTTGGATTCACATTCAAGGCAGGTCGCATTCAATGGCACCCAAAGACATTGCTGAAATTTAAGCAACAGGTCAGACGGTTAACGAACCGTAACTGGGGCGTGTCTATGCACTACCAACTCTCTAAGCTCAGCCAATATTTACGTGGCTGGATAAATTACTTTGGTATCGCTAGTGGCTATCAGCGATGCGTCGATCTAGATCATTGGATCAGGCGCAGAATCAGAATGGCCTATTGGCGACAATGGCGAAAGCCGCGCACCAAAGTGAGACGCTTAATGAAATTGGGTGTGCAAGTTCAGGCCGCAGTTGCGTGTGGTATCACCAGCAAAGGGCCATGGCGCAGTGCTAAAACTCCGGGGGTTAATCAAGCTTTATCACTTGATTACTTAAAATCCGAAGGGCTTTATTCATTGCGTGATGGTTGGATCGCGCTTCACCATTCTAAGTGAAACGCCCTGTGCGGAGCCGCATGCAGGGTGTTGTGGGGGCTGGAGGTTAGATACCTCCGGCTACCCGATTAGGTGGCATTGTTTCCTCGAAGATACACACCAATGTGGTCGCCCGAATACTTGTGATTTTTAAAGTTACCACGTTTTACAATTGGGATAGAGCCTAAAGTGCTGGTTATTTGCTGCTGAAGCTCTGGTGTATTGAAACTTGATTTTTTGGGAACAACTATGAGTGGCGTGAATAAGAAATGAGAAAAGTCTTGATTGCCACTTACTACGGTATATCCACTTTTTTCTAATTTGATTCTTAGGTTAGTTAAGTTTGCTTCGCTAACTCCATCTGAGTGGAGGTGAATAGTTGGTTTGGCGACTGAAGTGCATCCAGTTAACACAATAACAATAAATGACAGTAGTACCGTTTTCATCCCTGACACCTAACGCTAAGCTTTGGGGCGCTAGCACGTTGCTAAAGCCGTTAAGACAACCGAGAAAGCAAGCTGTAAAGACTACCTAGCGAAACAACCTAGATGCTGGAGTGTCACGGTTTAACCTACATTTTAATGCTGTAAGTAAATGACGCCTAGACACAATGACTCCCTGAGAAATGCTAGCCTCCGCATTTTCGTGGGTTAACTTTTCAGCCAGAGCCATAATTAGTTTGTTCAATACTAAATCAATTTGGAGGCTAGCATGAACAAACATAGCATGATTTTTATCGGGTTGGATACGCATAAAGAGTTTCATGAGGTTGCTTATTGTGAAGAACAGCGTGGAGCGACACCAGTTCATTATGGGCGTATTCCCTCGTCTAAGGTCAGTGTAAAGAAGCTGCTCCGCCAGTTTGAATCCAAATATCCTGGCGCAACGCTTCACGTTGTTTATGAAGCTGGACCGTGTGGTTATTGGATTTACCGGCTGATTACGAGCTTGGGACATTGTTGCTATGTCGTGGCTCCATCTCTTATCCCTAAAAAGCCAGGGGAGCGAATTAAAACCGATCGCAGGGATGCGCTTAAACTCGTTAGGTCACTAAAATCTGAAGACCTTACACCCATCTATGTGCCTGAGCCGGAGGATGAAGCAGTTCGAGATTTGTCCCGAGCCCGTGAAGCAGCAATGAAGGATTTAAAAGAAGCCAAGTATCAGCTTAAAGCCTTACTGCTTCGCAACAACATTCGTTACGAAGGCACGGCCAATTGGTCCAAGAAGCATCTGCGCTGGCTTACCGAACTCATATTGCCTCATCCTGCCCAGCAAATTGTCTTGCAGGAACAATTGCAAACCATAGAAGAGCGTATTCGCCGGCTAGAAAGGCTCGACAATGAGTTAACCCATCACGTTCACCAGTGGCGTTATTATCCTGTGGTGAAGGCTATTCAGGCTATGCGTGGCGTTCGATTGCTAGTCGCCGTTGGTGTGGTGGCAGAGCTTGGTGATTTACACCGCTTCGATCACCCAAGAAAACTCATGGCGTATTTAGGTTTAGTGCCCAGCGAACAATCCTCCGGTGGTAAACGTCACTTAGGTGCCATTACCAAAGCAGGTAACGGCAGAGCAAGGCGTCTACTAATTGAAGGTGCGCACAGCTATCGCTATCCAGCGAATGTCTCTACCGAATTACAGTTAAGGCAAGAAGGCTTACCCAAAGACATCGTCGATATTGCTTGGAAAGCACAATTGCGTCTGTGCAAACGCTATCATCGTATGAGTAAAAAAGGTAAACACTACAATTTAATCATTACCGCGATAGCTAGGGAGATGGCGGCTTACATATGGGCCATTGCAAAGGAAGTGGTACTTACTCCGGTTAATCCAAAACTAAGACTGAGCCGAGTACCTGCATGATAAACGAGTTTGAGCTAACGCATTCGGATCAGGCCGCGGGATGTGGCACAACCTACGAGGGCGTTATGATGGCAATCACTTAATCGTGATTGACCCACGAGCATAGACTGATGAGAAGGTGCTACGGCGGAACATGTAAGGTCAGCACTGCTCATTCAACGAATGAGTAACCTACGAATACCAGCATACTAACCGACGACATTACTGCCTCATCCGGTGCGTTAGCTCATTTATTTTAAGTGAGAAACAAAGCTAATTATGGACTGAAAGAATGTCAGGGATACGCTCGTTCAGGGTTGACAAAGGGAGTCATACCAACGCTAAGCTTTGGGGCGCAGGCACGTAGGGCATAATAGCGAAGCGGCCCTGCGTGTTTGCGTCCCAGCGACCGAAGGGAGTGCCAATAGCGTATTGTTATGTGCACTCACTATGAACAACCTTGATTTACAAGGCGCTTAACTAATTTTGATGTTTGCTCTGCCTCTTGAACAAACTGTTGATGACTTTTTCCAAGGAACATGCCGTCGATAGTGAGCTGATAACCGCCGATTAAATTCTTGGAGTGAAGGCTCAAACTAGTATTATTTTCCAAATACGTAAATTCTAAAGATGAGTCTAAAGCGATAACAGGTTGAAACGGTTCATACTCATTGATTGTGCTAATGAGGCACGATGCTTCAATTGGAATTTCGAAGTTCACTCCATAGCCGATCTTATTGTCGATGCTTGAGCATCCGTTTAGTAATAATAAAAGTGAAAGTGTTTGAATTCTCATGTGCACATAACTTCCAAATAAGGGGCGCAGGCGCGTGGGCGAAAATGGCGAAGCCGCCCACGTGTTTGCGTCCCAGCGAGCGGCAGCGAGAGACTTAATTTGTTTGTTATAAGCCATGTTAAATGCAATCTAGCTGTACATAACAGCCTGTTACAACGCCAAAAAATGGCCAAGCCATAGTGTTAACCATTGCTAGACAAGTTGCAATTATATGCCTTGTCTTAGGTTTTACATTTAATGTTAGCCACGAAGCAATATGTAAAACAATTACTGGTACAAAAAACATTATTAGACTGAAGCTGATTAAGGCCATCTGTCTCGTTTCAATGACGTAGTCGGAAGAAGAAAAATATGAATAAATACAACCTACAAAGCCACCAGTAAAAGACAGGAGTATCGTAAACTTGTGTCCATAACAGCGTAAAACGTAATAATTAAGTTCGACCCATAGGAAGGTCAGAACAAAAACAGTTACAAAAAAAGCTGCCAATCTAAAACTCCCTGTGGCTCATAACGCTAAGCTTTGGGGCGCTAGCACGTGGGCTAAAATCCGAACGAAGTGAGTCAGCCCACGTGTTAGCGTCCCAGCGACCGAAGGGAGTGCCAACAGCGTTTTGTTAGGCGTACAAAGGAACGTACGCAGCTTTGCTGCCACCACTAGCCAAATAGACCGCGTGTTTAAATTATTGAATTTAAGATAAAACAACCCTGTGCGAAATGCCAGATGTTAACGACATTGCTGGATAAAAGAGCGAGTTTAGAAGACAGGAGATGTTGGATGTTGGCGTTGCGGTGTTGATGAAAAGCACGTTGCCAAAGCCGTTGAAACTACCGAAAAAGTAAGCTGTAAAGACACCCTAGCGAAACAACCTTGATGCTGAAATGTCACGGTTAAACCCACATTTTAATGCTGTGAGTAAATGACGCCTAACGCTAAGCTTTGGGGCGCTAGCACGTGGGCTAAAATCCGAACGAAGTGAGTCAGCCCACGTGTTAGCGTCCCAGCGACCGAAGGGAGTGCCAACAGCGTTTTGTTAGGCGTACAAAGGAACGTACGCAGCTTTGCTGCCACCACTAGCCAAATAGACCGCGTGTTTAAATTATTGAATTTAAGATAAAACAACCCTGTGCGAAATGCCAGATGTTAACGACATTGCTGGATAAAAGAGCGAGTTTAGAAGACAGGAGATGTTGGATGTTGGCGTTGCGGTGTTGATGAAAAGCACGTTGCCAAAGCCGTTGAAACTACCGAAAAAGTAAGCTGTAAAGACACCCTAGCGAAACAACCTTGATGCTGAAATGTCACGGTTAAACCCACATTTTAATGCTGTGAGTAAATGACGCCTAACATCTTATTATGGAGACTTCACTGTAACACGCAGTAGGTTTCACGCAACAAAACTCCACAAATGTATTGGATATCATCCTCTTACAAGACTGATAACAATTAAATTAAACATCTTTGATGCATATTACTAAGAATTCTCTTTAATAACGGGCACATTTTGTAAGCTAATATTTCATTATCAATAAGTTATCGGTTTTATATGCTTAAATTTGCTGATTACTAAGACTTCTCATTAAATCCAAAGTTAAACTGTGCTCTATTGTCTCTAGAACTGGGGCTTACAGCGTATTTTTGAGGAAATTTCTTGTGTGGTTACTATGAACTCTTATTAATAACATAATATAAACTGACCAATGCTTCTGTATCTACTGGGCTACAACTCCATTTATCCAATTTTATGATGCGTCTTACTGAGACTTCTCAGTAATTACACAACATCATTTATTGGAGGATAGTTATGGGTCAAAGCCCTTTCATAGAAAAAATTCGTGCTATTTTGCGGACTAAGCATTACTCAATTCAGACCGAAAAAACCTACTTACTATGGATAAAGCGTTTTATTATTTTTAATCAAAAACGTCACCCTGAAGAATTGGGTGAGCAGGAAGTGACAAACTTCCTAACATACTTGGCTGTTAAGCGGCATGTAACCTCATCGACCCAAAATCTCGCTCTGTGTGCAATTGTCTTTATGTACAAACATGTGTTTGAACGCGAACTAACCTTGTTGCCAGACACGATTAGGGCCCGCGCTCCCAAACGCATACCAACAGTACTTAGCCATGAGGAAACACTTTCTATCATCAGTCACATGAGTGAGAAGTATCAGTTAGCTTTCTCGTTACTGTATGGATGCGGTTTGCGAAAAGCAGAACTGCTTAAACTACGCGTTAAAGATATCGACTTTGAGGGAAAAAGTGTTTTTGTTTTTCGCGGTAAAGGAGGCAAAGACCGCGTAACTATGTTGCCCAACAACCTTCATGAAGCCCTCAAAAAGCAAATCAATGCAGTAGCGGTTATCCATCAAAGAGATCTTGCTGAAGGTGGCGGTGAAACCAGTCTACCAACAGGGTTAGCTAGAAAATATCCGTATGCGATTAAAGAGTTGAAATGGCAGTATATTTTTCCATCGGCTACTCGGTGTCAACACCCAGTAGATGGTTACTACTGTCGTCATCATTTGCACTGGACATCGTTAACCAAAGCCTTACGAGCAGCGGTTAAGAAAGCTGGAGTAAGAAAGCATGTTACCGCACACACGTTTAGGCATTCCTTTGCAACACAACTTCTTCTCTCTGGGGCTGACATAAGAACAGTTCAAGAGTTGCTGGGGCACAATGACCTGAGAACCACGCAAATCTATACACATGTTATTGGCCAGCATTCCTCGGGCACAATAAGTCCATTAGATAGACGAAACTAACCGTCACTAAAGCGGTTGTAATAAATAATTTTGAGCAACCGCTTTTCATCTAAATAAATCTGCATTGCATTTGTCAGTGAATGTCCGCTTAACGTACTTTTCAGCCTGTACATTTTCAGAGGCACCTCCAGATAAGGAGCCAACGCTCATGATCTGTTAAAGGGAGGTTTAGTGTTAGTTTAGTGCCAAATTGACTAAAACCAAATTCACTCTAAATGGCTAGGCGGGCTGGTAAATGATACTGCACAAACTCCAGAAAGGCGCTGACTTTATCGGAGCGGTGCAGACGCTCAGACGCCACCAGAGCGACAATATCGGCTTCGGCTAACTGGTATTCCGGCAGGACTCTCACCAGGGTGCCTGCTTTGAGCTCTTGTTTTACATCCCATTCCGAACGTTGAATGATTCCTTCTCCCTTAATACACCAATCTTTCGTCACCTGACTGACATTACTGGCCAGAACCGCATTGACACGCACGCTGGTGATTTGTCCGTTGCTGATGTCAGCCAAACGCCACATGGTGGCATCTTCATCATTTTCGCGCAGCGCAATGCAGCGGTGCTGCTCCAGATCTTTCGGCGTGGTTAGCGGTGGAGCGGATTGTAAGTAGTCAGGTGCAGCAAGCATTAAACGACGGTTCTTGGCCAGGATAAGTCGTTTAAGTGAGGAATCCTGCAAGTGACCGATGTAAAACATTATGTCCGGACTATTGTGCTGTGCCCACCTGGGGTTGTCTGACAGGTTGAGTTCAATCCTGGTCAGCGGATACTGGCGCTGAAATTCGGCCGCCAATGGCCCGATGTGCTTTTCACCGAACCCCAAAGACGCCACTAAGCGGATATCACCAGAAATCATCCGTTTGCTGTCAGTGACCTCCTGCGTCAGGTGTTCTAAATCTTGCAGCAGGTTCTGCCCACAACGTGCCAGGGTTTCGCCTTCCGGGGTAAGCGCAATAAAACGCGCACTGCGGTCAACGAGTTTTACCCCCAGCTTGCGCTCAATGTGCTGCAAACGCTGCGATACGCTCGGCGGTGTGACGTTGAGTTTACGTGCGGCCGCCGCCAGTGAGCGGCTGCCGGCGATGTTAATAAAGAATTCGATATCTTGAGAACTGACCATTAAGTTAAACCTTAATGATTAAATAATAATATATTAATTTAACCACATGCTAGCCAGTGATACAAATAGCGCTCTGTCTGCCATTGATGTGAGGAAAACATGCACAGTGACGTTATTTTGAGTGGTGGTGAACTCTTGTCTCACCGCGAATGGGTATACGCGTTTTTATTTGCTGTGGCCATTATTGCCGGGGTAGTAGATGCCATCGCCGGAGGTGGCGGTTTGATCACTGTGCCGAGTTTATTGCTGGCTGGCTTGCCACCCATGGTGGTTTTGGGGACCAACCGGTTACAGGCCGTAATTGGGGAACTGACAACCTCGCTGATGTTTATTGCCAGCCGTCAGTTTCCGTTACAGGGAATGATGATGGGGGTGCTGTTCACTTCAATCGGGGCTTTATCCGGCGCTGTGGCGGTCAGCCTGATCGATAAGGCGGCGCTGGAAGTTTTGCTCCCGGTGTTAATGGTGGCGATTACCCTTTATTCCATTTTCTCTAGGCGTTTAAAAGCAACCGAGGCCATTGAGGCAAAATGGCCTAACCGTAAATTTATGCTGGTCGCTGGATTGCTCATTGGCTTTTATAATGGTTTTTTTGGCCCGGGGACCGGTTCGCTGTGGATGCTCGGCTTTGTTGCTCTGTTAGGTTATACCCTCAAGCAGGCCACAATGGCGACCAAGCCGTTAAACCTGGTCGGTAACATGATTTCTCTGATCCTGTTCATCGCTTTGGGCCAGGTGGACTATAAGCTTGGCTTGTTGATGGCAGCCGGACAGCTTATCGGTTCTGTGGTCGGCAGCAAGTTTGTGATGCGTTTTGGCACGCGGCTAGTGCGTCCAGTGTTTATCTCGGTGACCGTTCTGATGACCAGCAAGCTGATTTACGAGAACTTTGCTAATGTCTAAATAAATGCCTGTATTACACAGGCTGCAACTACCCTAAAGCTAAAGCTCACAGATTACCGCCATCTCGTGCAGAGCGCCTCCACTCACTATTCAATGCGCCAACGGCGGCTTTGCGTACTCTTCGGAAGTTTAATTAAAAATTTGGACGGCTGCTAATGGCACATGGCGGCCTTACGACTTAGGCTAAAATTTCTATTCTCTAACTAAAAAAGCGCCGTATAAAAACGGCGCTTTTTAACACATCAATATATATTTTTATTGTTCAATCGTCACTGAATGTTGCCCAGCTCCATATATACGGCTTGGTTTATCCTGCAATGAAACCATGGCTGACGAATTGCTCGGCACTTCGAATTGCCAATGAATTGTATTGCCACGGCGTTGCCAATTGCTCACTATTTTCCCATAGCCCGTCTTATAACTCACTTCAACCCATTCTAGGTCTTTGGGGAATACAGGTGATAGTTCGAAATGTTGGTATCCGGGGTTGTCACCAAGTGGTCGAATACCGCCTAAACCCTCGTAAAACCAACCGTCATATCCACTGTGAAAAGGGTGGTTTAATGAGCGTCCCGGTGGGTTTCTACCTTCTGGATCTTTAGTTGGATCCCATACGCCTTTACGCTCCCATAGGGTTGTTGCCTTGAGATTATCGAATTGCCACTGGTAACCTGGATAGCCCTGAGCCGTAAATATACCAAAAGCAGTATCTCCGTAACCGTAATCACTCAGTGCGCGATATACATAAGTTTGACCCAATGCGCCAATAGAGCCGTGACCATTCCAGCTTTCCACAACATCTTTATTCAGTGCTTCGGCAACAGAAGACCTTAAGTGTATAGGGGTAATACCGAATCTAAGTGCCATGGCGTCAGCGGTTTGGCTCCCATAATGCCCGGTTTTTGGGTTATAAAATTCTTTGTGATATTGCGAGGCAATCCTTTCGAATAAAGCACTATAGTGTTTAGCTTTTTCCGGTTTATTCAGAAGCGTAGACATTTTAGCCATTAGGTCGGCGCCATGTGCTAAAAAGCCAGATGTCGTCATCGTTGGTAGAGTATATTCAGGATTACAGCGTTTGCGCGTCATCCCGGGTACTCGAACTGGATCACACCAGTCACCATAGCCATCGCGCAGAAGGTTATCGGTTAGTTGTGTCTCCGCAGCGTCCATGTATTCCACCATACTATCGTACTGTTCGGCGATTACTTGGATATCACCATGATGGCGATAATGCTCCCAAGCAATAATGACTTCAGCTACAGCCCAATCGTACTTTTCGCCGTGTGAACGTTTGCCAGGAACGACTGCCGGTGCGATGTGACTTGATGTCTCGAAGTCACCTAAATATTTTGCCCAGAGGTTTTGCATGTCGTAATTGTAGTTACCAGTAATCAGCGCTGCATGTGCATCACCTGTCCACCCAGCTCGCTCTCTTATTGGGCAGTCCATCGGTAGCGCCATTAAATTTCCTTCGTAACTCCACAGCGCCATGCCATGAATTTTATTTAGTAATTTACTAGAGCTTTTAAATTGCCCAGCAATTTCAACGTCGCTTCGAACTAGATGTCCGTGTACGGCGTTCAAATCTGGCTCAAAGTCTATGCCTGTTAATTCTAGATAACGAAAACCATGCCAAGTAAAAACCGGACTCCAAAATTGCGCGTCTTCTCCAGAAGCTATATAGGTATCAACCTGTTTTAGAAGTGGTGCACCTCCCCCAGACTTTTGGCTTAAATTACCGTCTATGTCTGCCCATTCTCCGTAGCGCATATGGACAGCTTGCCCTGGTTTTAAATTTAGAGCTTCTAGGTTTAATGTTGGTATACCAGTGAAGTTTTGTCCGAAGTCGAAAACCCAAACATTCTTTTGCGGTTGATAAAGCTTAATAGGTTCTAATTTTTTTATTGCTCTTATTGGCGGCAGAAGCTGTGGTTCCAATGATTCAGTAGGCCATTCATCCAAGGCTTCAACCGGTTGCCAGTTAAGTAGATTATTTGCAGATGTATTTACGTTCCATTCTTCAACAGCTTCATTGGCGTCATAAAGCTCTCCAGAAAAAAGCCCTTCTTTTAAAATAGGTGAAGGGTGTGATATCCAGTTTTCATTAGACGCTACAATTTGACTGCTTCCATCTTCATAAATAAGTTCTAATTGGGCTATGAATTTCGGCTGTCCATAGGATAAGGTTTTCTGATTTCTCTTATCCTTAGCTGCGTCTGGGTTAGACCATTTGCTAAAGGCAATGTTCTCGTCGTACCAGCCGCTCCCAAGATGAACGGCGATAGTATTCTGACCGTTTAATAGTAAATCGCTGACTTCATCAGTGTTATATAAAATACGCTTATCAAAATCAGTTTGACCCGGGTCAGCAAGTCGATCATCAACCTTCTGTCCGTTTAAGAATATTTCATAGTACCCACCAGCTGTGCTGTGAAGTTTAGCTCTCGCGATTTTTTTGCCAGTTTCTGTAGTAAATGAGTGACGAAATAAGCTGGCAGTCGGCTGCTGCTTTAATTGTTCAACAACGCCTAGCTGCTTTTTGAAAGCACTCTCCGGTAGTTTTTCAGTAATATTGGGGTGAATATTGGCTGCATATTTTATCCAGTTCAGCCTGTCTTCTGTTATCTTCGCTATATCGCGCTCTTTAACTTGTACCCATTTGGCATGCCAGTCGGATTTTTTAAGTAACCCCATTTCCCAGTATGAGGGGGGGCTCCATTCACCGGGCGTTTCGGCGCCTTTTGACCAGACTCGAACTCTCCAAACGGCTTTGCTATTTGCCTCTAGCGTCGGACCTTGATAGGGAACGTTAACAGAAATACTAGATATGATTTTCTCGCTATCCCAAAGATCTGGAAAGCCAGAAACTAGTTTGTCCTGAGTAGTAGCGACTTGTATTTGGAAAGCCTCTTGCGCTTCAACATTGGCATGCCAGGATAACCTTGGAGTTTCGTTGTGAACGTTAAGCGGATGGATATTATCTTCAACTAGTAAGTTACTAGGTTGTGGTTGTTCATTATATTGTACTTTGCTGGAACTTGATTCAGGTTCAGGAAGGGTACAAGCAACTAATATAAGCAATGAGGCGACAAAGGTAAGGTGTCTTAACATGTAATTTTGCTCTTCTCATAACAATTTAAAGGTTCATGATGAATAGGCAATCTTCTTGAAGATTGATACCCAAGATTTGTAGCTATTTTTCAAAATTAGTCGTCGCAAAAAAAAGCACTTTCAATATGTAAGGGCTTTGACGTAACTAACTACTTGAGAGCTGCTACCAAAATTCTTTTACGGTGTCACAAGTTTTACTTAGAAAGAGTAGTAACTAGGTGCCAGCAAGCATTCACCGAGGCACCTATTTAACTAAATTGCAAAAGCCTAATTCTTTAGGACAGGTAATTAGCCCTGCATATCTTCAAGTTCTACGCCTCTAGTTTCATAGACATAACGTACAACAAATACAATCGACAGCAGTGAGAAAAGCGCATAGAGGCCGTAAGCACCTGCGAGCCCTATACCTGCAAGCAACATCGGGAATGACCAAGTTATTAGAAAGTTTGTTGACCATTGGACTAAGCCGCTAACAGCAAGGCCTGAACCTCTTATCTGATTTGGGAACATTTCCCCTAACATTACCCACATCACAGGCCCCCATGAGAAGTTAAAGCAGAAAACATAGAGGTTCGCTGCAATCAAGGCTATTGGGCCCCATTCGTTTAGAGATAACTTCCCATCAACAGACTGCTCAGCATTTAAGAAGGCAATGGCGAGCACGGCAAGCGTAACTGTCATGCCAATAGACCCCCACTTTAACAATGGTTTACGGCCCACTTTGTCGATCACGGCGAGAGCAACAATGCATGCCGCTATACTTATAGCTCCACTTATAACGTTTATTAGTAATGCGTCAGACTCAGAAAAGCCTACGGCTTGCCATAGTACAGCTCCATAGTAAAAAACAACGTTTATACCCACGAGTTGCTGTAGCGCAGCTAAACCAATGCCAATCCATACTATAGATTTCAACTTCCCTGAGCTTTTATCGATTAAATCCTTCAACTGAGGCTTATGATCGTCAGATAGTGATGCTTCTATTTCCATAAGTTTATTCTGAGCTCGTGTTCCATATAGCTTACTAAGTACCGAGCCTGCCTCTACCGTTTTTTGTTTGACCACCAGAAAACGTGGACTTTCAGGAATGAATAGAAGCATTATGAAAAAAAGTGATGCTGGCACTATCTCCATCCAGAACATCCAGCGCCAAGCTTCAAAATCCAACCAAAGTTTTTGAGTAGAGCCTGAAGCGATATCAGCAAGAAAATAATTACTCAGAAAGGCTGTGAAAAGGCCCCCGATAATAGCTATTTGCTGTATAGAGGCGAGCATACCTCTATATTTTGCTGGTGATACCTCTGCGATGTATGCGGGCGCCATGACTGAAGCTGCACCTACAGCAAGGCCCCCGATAACTCGATAAAGAACAAACTCGACACTGCTTGTGGCTACACCTGAACCCCAAGCACTTATTAAAAAGAAAATAGCGGCAACAAGCAGTAGAGACTTACGGCCGTATTGATCAGCTAAGCGTCCAGCAAAAAAAGCACCCACGGCACATCCTAAAAGCATACTGGATACATTGAAACCAGTGCCTACACTTTGAGAATTAAAAGCGGTTTGCAGCCCATCAACAGTGCCATTTATCACGCCACTATCGAATCCGAAAAGGAACCCTCCTATCGTCGCTACGATAGTTATGAAGAGAATAAACCCAGTGTTTGTCGATTCACTAGGAGTGTTATTGGTTAATGTCGTGTCCATATTGTTTTCTCTATTGTTATAGTCCTAATCTAGGAGATGTTGATAAGCGGGCTTTCTGATTCACTTTCTAAATAATCAGGTTGCGCTGCTTGGCGGTACTCAACAGGAGTTTGATCAAAGTGTTTACGAAAAAGCGCATACATATATTGAACCGAAGGATAGCCACAGCGCTTTGCTATTTCGCTACTGTGCGCGTCGGTCTCTTTTAACATTCTGCATGCTCTGTTTAATTTTTCGTTGTGTATTTCGGTGTGAATGCTATGGCCCCGCTCTTCTTTAAAACGGGCCTCTAAGTTAGACCTTGAAATGCCTACGTGGTCCAGCACTTGGTCAACTTTTATACCCTTACAGGCATTCATTCTTATAAAATGCGACGCTTGCATTACAAGAGGGTCTTTGATGGCTTTAAACTCTGTTGACTGTCTTGCCGCTACGGTAACAGGGGGGACGAGTAACTGGGTGTTCTTAGGCGCGTGCCCTTTTAGTTGTCTGTGAAGTAGCTTCGCAGCTTGAAAACCCATTTCGAGACAACCTTGTCTAACAGAGGACAAACTAACTCGGCTCAAGAATCGCGTAAGTTCATCGTCGTCGATTCCAATAACGGCAAATCGCTCTGGAATGAGCAGGTCTAAATGGTCACATGCTTGGAGTAGATGCCTAGCTCGGGAATCTGTAACAGCTACAATCCCGGTAGGCGCAGGTAAACTTTTAAGCCAATCGGTAAGCCTCTTTTGAGAATATTGCCAAGTCTCGGCCCTCACAGCATGACCACGATAAACATAACACTCATATCCATGCTGCTTAGTAAGAGCTAACATTGCGTTTTCGCGCTCTTGCGCCCACCGCTGCCCTTCACTAATTGGGCTACCATAGAACGCAAACCTCTCTATACCCTTTTGGCGTAAGTGTTCAAATGCGGCTTCTACGAGCGCAAAGTTATCCGTGGCAACATAGGGCACATTGGGGTAATTGCTTTTGTCTTGATAAGAGCCCCCTACGCCAACAACTGGTACAGATGTACTAGTCAATGCGCGCTCTATCGCAGGGTTATCGAAGTCGGCAATTATGCCGTCACCGCGCCATTCATCTAAATGCTCCAGCCGAGTTAAGAAATCTTCTTCTAAATACAAATCCCAATCTGCATCTGATGTTTGGAGGTACCGCCCAATCCCTTCGATAATTTGTCTGTCGAATATCTTACTCGCATTCAGAAGTAGCGTAATACTGTGCGCTTTTTCGAACATGTTAGCTTCCTACGTATAAACAAATTACGTAACGTTTATTATGATTATTTGTTTAGTGATACTAAACCAGGATGTTGTAATTAACAAAACGATTACAAAATTTCGTAATTGATATAAACGCTTTTAGTAATCAACATTCGTACATCAGCGCTTATTTTATGAGAAATGTCGATGTACATAGGAATAGACTTAGGCACCTCTGGTGTGAAAACTGTGTTAACCAACGAAGCTGGAGCGATTGTTCATTCAGTAAGCCGTCCGCTTAGCGTATCTATGCCGCATCCCCTTTGGTCGGAGCAGGATCCTAACGACTGGTGGCAGGCCACCTGTGACTGTCTTGATGAGTTGAGTGATAAGAACAGTTTATCTACCGTCAAAGCAATCGGCTTGAGCGGTCAAATGCATGGTGCGACGTTGTTGGATAGTAAAGGGAACGTTTTAAGACCTGCAATATTGTGGAACGACGGTCGAAGTACCAACGAGTGTGAAGAGCTAACTCGCTTAGTGCCAGACTCGTCTATTCGTACCGGCAACCTCATAATGGCAGGTTTCACTGCCCCCAAAATTGTTTGGGTAAGAAAAAATGAGCCAGAAATCTTTTCTAAAATAGACAAAGTTCTGCTTCCGAAAGATTTTTTAAGGTATCAGCTTACCGGTGAGTTTGGGTCTGATATGTCGGATGCCGCCGGTACCGTTTGGCTCAATACCGAGTCTCGTAGTTGGGATGAAGAACTATTAAAAGCCTGCGGCTTGAGCGTCGACAACATGCCTTCTCTTTATGAGGGCAGCAGCATTACAGGGCACTTAAAAGACTCACTACAGGCACGCTGGGGAATGCAGGATGTCATTATTGCTGGTGGTGCTGGCGATAATGCCGCGGGGGCAATTGGGTGTGGAATTTATGAGCCTGGTCACGCAATGCTATCACTTGGAACATCAGGTGTTTATTTTGCCGTAACTGATCGATTTACCGTAAATACTGCTCAGGCTGTTCACAGTTTCTGCCATGCTATTCCTAATCGTTGGCATATGATGTCGGTTATGCTCAGCGCGGCGAGTTGCTTAGACTGGTATGCAAAGCAAAGTGGTTATGCCGAAGTCGGGTCTATGATTGACGATGTACAGAAAAATACAAGCCACCATGACACTCAAACACCTGTTTTTCTCCCTTATCTAACGGGCGAAAGAACACCTCATAATAACCCTTCAGCTAAGGCCGCATTTTTTGGGGTATCGGCATCGACTGAGCGGGTTCATATGGCACGAGCTGTCATAGAAGGGGTTTCGATGGCACTTGCTGACGGCATTGACGCGGTGCATCAAAGTGGTGTCACTGCAAAGTCAATAAGCCTTATAGGTGGAGGCGCAAGAAGTACTTTTTGGCGTCAGCTCCTTAGCGATATCAGCGGTTACGAACTGGAGTACAGAGAGGGCGGGGATGTTGGTCCGGCTCTTGGAGCAGCTCGGCTGGCCCAACTCGCTGCCAATCCGGATGCCGACCTTTCAGACATATGCTTTAAGCCAAAGCTTGAGGCGACATACACACCGAACAAAAAGATTCATGACAATTACCTCAATAAACGGCAGAAGTTTAGAGAATTGTACTACGCCGTCGAGACATTTTATTCGTAATGTTGCGGTTTGAGTTAAAAACTGTAAGTGACTGTTACGTATCAATATGGTGCGGACTACAAAGGAAATACTATGAGCAACTATTTTGAAAGCATTCCTTCTATACAATATGAAGGGCCAGATTCAACGAACCCACTTTCGTTCAAGCACTACAACCCCCAAGAGGTGATTGGTGGTAAAACAATGGAAGAGCACCTTCGCTTTGCAGTGTGCTACTGGCATAACTTCTGTTGGGATGGCGCCGATGTATTTGGAGGCGGCACGTTTAATAGACCTTGGCTTACTGCGGGTGATCCCATGGAGAGAGCCAAACAAAAAGCCGATGTAGCGTTTTCATTTTTCGAAAAGTTGGGTGCGCCATTTTATTGTTTTCATGATATTGACGTAGCACCAGAAGGCGACGCTATTCAAGATTACATTCGCAATTTTGGGGAGATGACAGATGTCTTAGCCCGTAAGCAAGAAGAAACCGGTATGAAACTCTTGTGGGGAACCGCTAACGTATTTAGCCATCCTCGCTATATGTCTGGCGCGGCAACGAACCCAAATCCAGAAATCTTCACTCGGGCTGCTACTCAAGTTTACCATGCGATGAATGCGACCAAAACCCTCGGCGGTGCAAACTACGTCTTGTGGGGTGGCCGTGAAGGTTATGAAACGCTTTTGAACACGGACTTGAAGCGCGAACGCCAACAATTTGGTCGCTTTATGAATATGGTTGTTGAGCACAAGCACAAAATTGGTTTTGATGGATTATTGTTGATTGAGCCAAAGCCTCAAGAACCAACTAAGCATCAATATGATTATGATACAGCTACGGTTTATGGCTTCTTGAAAGAGTTCGGTTTGGAAAAAGAGTTCGCTGTAAATATTGAAGCCAACCACGCGACCTTGTCTGGCCACTCTTTCCATCACGAAGTGGCTACGGCATTTGCGCTTGATATTTTCGGTTCAATTGATGCAAACCGAGGTGATCCGCAGCTTGGTTGGGATACCGATCAGTTTCCTAATTCAGTAGAAGAAATGACACTTATTTGTTACGAAATTCTGAAAAACGGCGGTTATACGTCAGGCGGATTCAATTTCGATACTAAATTAAGACGTCAAAGCCTTGATGCTGAAGATCTTTTCTTGGGTCATATTGGTGGCATGGACACCTGTGCGCTTGGTTTGAAGAAAGCTTACGAATTGTTATCTAACGGTGTGTTGGATAGTAAAGTTAAGAGTCGCTATGCAGAATGGAATTCTGTGTTCGGCAGAGAAATCTTAGACGGTAATATGTCGCTAGAGTCTTTAGCTGAGCACGCGAAAGCCAAATCTTTAGACCCTAAACCAGTATCTGGAAAGCAAGAAGGGCTAGAAAACATAGTGAATCAGGTTATATACAGATAATGTTTTAAACCCAGCTACAAGTTAAAAAGGGCAAACACTTCTGCCCACTTACAATAAAAACAATAGGTTAAAAGCTTGCAGGCACTTTGTTAAAGCTCGCAAAGTTTTTATCAAGCTTAAATAGCACACTTTATGTGCCTAGATAGCTCAGTTGATAGAGCTGCGGGTTGAAAATCCGCGTGTCTTTGGTTCGATCCCGGGTCGAGGCACCATTTACAGAAAACCTGAACATTTTTGTTCAGGTTTTTTTGTCCTTAAAAAATTTCCATAGAACAGAATCATATAATTCTTTTACCTTGTACCTTTCACAATAGCATTTAGAGAATGATTAGTGGCTTCAAGGCCATTTATTTGAAGTATATGTCACGGTTCTTGAATAACATGCTTAAACCACGTTTTTAGTTGCTCCTGGTCTGCAAAATTTCCTTCATACTTAATATCTGGTTCTAAATTTTCAGGTTGTGAGGCTTCCAACAGCGTCAATGCTCTATATGGAATGTTTACCTTCATATTGTTTTTTGTACGAATACTAATCTGGTCTGTATAGATAGTACTCATATGTGGATGTTCACCGATGTGGATAACGTTATCCAATTCCTTCATTATTTTTAGAAAAACTACACATGCACTAGCGCACCTACCGTCTGTCAATATGTAGATTTTTTTCGCAAACTTTTTCGTTCTTACATTGTTAAAATTTGAATAAAATGTTTCCGTCGAAACTACAGGAAAAACGATGCTAGAGAGATTTCCAGCTAAAGCTTTTTTTGAAACATTCACTAAGCGTTCTAGCATAACTTGATCATAACTAATTTGCTCTTGGCTAATAGCTATTTTCCTTAGTCTTTTATCTAAAACATCAATTAGTTCATCCGTAATACGAAATCTATTGTAAGATATTTGCTCAACAGTAGTGGAAGAACGTAGATGATTTGGAACTAATGACTCTATTATTTCAAAGACTCTAGTGCTTGATCCTCCGGTATTGAACCTCAAATCGATTACTGTTGCTTCTCTTTCTTCTATTGATTGCAGTCGTTTTAAAAATCTATCTTGAAAAATTTGATTTTCTTTTTCATTAAAACTGAATGAGGGTATAGCTATATATATTATACCGTTGCTCTGAACATTAACTACTTGTGAATTCATATTTTCATTAATGAGTAAGCCCTTAGAATTCTCTGCGTCAAATGATGCCCATTTGATATCGTAAGAAGTGCTTTTTTTGTCTGATTCACTAGTAAAAACACAGGTCTTCCATTTTTGAGAATTCAAGAGCGGAAAAATTGATGGAAATCTCATCGAAAACAAATTTATTACTTTTTGGGTAGAATTGACTGAATGAGTGTTATGGTTCACATAAGGTAATATACGTGACTCCCATATTGTTTTGACGCTAAGCCCATCGCAAGAGGCTAGCTTATCACCAACAGCAGGCAATTTTTTATCCCAAGATGGACTGACATACTTAACTGTATAAGTATTATCCAGTTGATAACCTGCCCACGATGGATTTTCAGGGCCTATTTGCCAAAATCTAAAGGAAAATTTGTTTGAGACAAAACACCCAATACAATACTTATAATGACCAGAGTTTACGTGTATGTCTTTAAAACCGTTAATATAATACTTTACGACGGCAGTAGCGTCTTCTATGTTATCAATCTCTGCTAATTTTTTCTTTGCAACTAAATAGCCCTCTTCGTGCCAACTAGCTACCTCAATTTCCGATAGGCCAGGATGGATAACCTCAATATTTTTATAAATAACCTTAAGGTCTTCTTCCACCCTGTGTTGCCAAGTGATAGCAGAGAACTCATGAATCGTATCAAGAATTAAAGTAGCAATGATAAGCCCAAAAAAGAGAATGAATGTTTTGCGCATGATAGCCAACTAATTATGTTGTTTGTAAAACACGTATTCTGTCGACTATCTTATAAATTCTAAGCTAAATCATAAGCAGATATGTAAGCTCAATATTACCCACAAAAGTAACTATTCGAATAGAAGCCACTATCGAAGAACACAATAAATAACTGCAAAACCGAGTAACGTTTATGACGATTAACGCTATCTTTGAATCGAAAAGACCTCCAATGACCACTCTACTTCATCACTGAAGGCCCTTACTTCAAGACGTAATTTTCACTTCTTAATTGCTTTTTATAAGAAGTCTTCCCGCATTGGGCTGAACATGTCAATAAGGATCCCACCGGTTTCTGTAGTGGTACCGTGCTCAACATGTGGATCGATCACGCAGCTATCTCCTGCCTTCAATACCTTGAGTTTACCGTCAATGACGAAGTTAAATTCACCTTCTTCGCAGTAAACAATTTGTGTATGACGATGGCTGTGGGCGTAACCTTCTGCGCCTTTTTCAAACCATACTTTCACGGCCATAGCATCGTCATTGTATGCGAGTATCTGACGTTTGATACCGCCACCCATATCTTCTACAACACCTAACTTTTCAGACATTTCAGTTTTCCTTCTTAAAGTGTTTTAACAATCAATTACGTGATTTCTGCGCATCTACGGACGCTAAATTTTCTCTAGTTCTTTTCTAAAGTATGTAGATTCACCGTTGAGCCCCATTTTTTGGGATAAAGCCAATCCGAGTTGTAGCAATTCGTATCGACCTTCCACACTAGGGCTTCGTGCTTTTAGCAACTCAATAGCTCGTTTGGTATTACCTGCTTTGTCTAGCGCTAAGGCCAAAATATACAGATAGTTGCTGTTTGTAGGCTCGATATCGGTGGCAGTGGTAAAGTGTGTTATTGCAGTATTCAAATCTTGGCTACGTATTAAGCGCATTCCTTCTGCGTAGTGCATTAACGGTGAGTGTTGATTGGCATTTAGGCCTTTCTCAAGTGTTGCTGCCTCTAAAGCGCTATCTCCCAAAGAGCGGTATAAATTCGCTAGGTTTATGTAATTAGGCTCAAAGAATGGGTCTCGGGATATACCTGCCTCAAGAAAATATTTTGCTTTTTCAAAGTTACCTTGATTAGCTTGAATAAGACTAGCGTTTAAGTTTCCTTCACCACGCCAGAGGTTTTGTTCAGATGCTTCGTATAACTCGTCTAATACTTTTGCGGAAATAATGGCCAATTCCCCCGAAGCTATTAGCTGTTCAGCAGCCGAAACTCTAACCGCCTTATATTCATCCGCTAAAAGCGCTTTTAGAAGCTCGACGCGTCTGTGTTTATCGACAAGAAATGAAATATCGGAAAATGCTAGACGAACTAAGGGGCTCTCGTCATTGGCCAGCATTTTGGCATACTTATACGCTAGAGTTTGAACTGATGCGGGGAGCAGTGAAACGACAGTCGCTCGTTTTATATCAGGCAGTGCTTTGTTTTTTGCTAAGGAAAAGTGACTATTGAGTGTCAAGGTGTCGCCACTCAGCAATAACATATATTGCATTTCAGCAGGGTGTGAAGGCGCTGACGGGCCATGCCACTCGTGAATTTTGTCTTGCGCCCATTGCGGGCTTTTGTCTTCGTGGCAGCTATTACAGGCGTTAGGCGTGCCAAACTTCTCAGTAAGGTGCGGTGCTGGGACCTTGAAACTATGATCTCTCCGTTTATCAACGCCCATGTAAGTATTCGTAGGCATGTGACAATTTACACATTGTGAGCCCTGACTATTGGGTTCGTGCTTATGATGCTCGACGTCATCATATGCTGTTGCTTTGTGGCACTGTAAACAGAGGCCATTTCCTTCGACTTTCACTTTCGCAGTATGCGGGTTGTGACAGTCGTTACAGTTCACGCCAGCCTCAAACATTTTACTTTGTAAAAACGAGCCGTAGACATACACTTCATCCTTTATCTGGCCATCAACATGGTATTGCGGGGTAGTCAGCAAAGTGGGTTTAAATTGCGACAAGAAAGGTTCAGATGGTGTGATACCATCGGTGAGTGGAGTGCGAAGTGAATGGCACGCAAAACAGCGTTCCATGAAGCTATTGTCGCGCTTTGGGCCTTCCCATGTGGCTATTTTTTTGTCTTTACCTAAAAGCCAGTTGCCAATATCTTGCTGTTCGCTTTCAGAAAGCACCGAGTGAGAAGAGCGGTTACCAGCATAGTGATTGTCGTCGACGTGACCATGGCAAGATTGACAAGAAACGTTTATCTCATTCCACACTGTATTGAATGTGTCTTTTTCACTGTCGTAGTTTCTTTTTAATCCTGACGAGTGACAGTCCGCACACATACCATTCCAATTCTGCAAAGGCTGAAGCCAGTGCAGCCTATCCTGCCTGCTTATCTCCTCGTCGGGATATATGGGGTACCATTTTTGACCGCGGTTCGACTTATCTCTTGAGTCCCATGCAAATGGAAAGACCTGCATTTTTCCCTGTTCAGTTTTGATAAGGTATTCTTGAAGAGGAAAGTGACCGAACACATAGCTGACTTCGTAAACCCTCGGTTCTTTTTTATCTTCTTGAAACTTTATATAGAACTTTTTACCTTTTTTATAGAATGTGGCTTTTTGATTGAAATGTTCAAACGTAAAGTCATTAAAGTCGCCTAAAACCGTGTTTTCTGAGGCGATAGCCATTGCTTTACTGTGGTCCGATTCTAGCCAATCGGTCAGCTCTTTCTCATGACAAGCACCACACTGGTGCGCCTCGTTTGCAAAAGAACTGAAGGAAATACTAATAAGAGTGAGTAAAAAGCACAGTCGTAACATTAATTAAGAAAACCAAAAGCAATAAAATACAATCATAAAATATCACGGTAGAAGTACGATCGCTAACATTCGATTAACTTTCATTCTCTTGTGACGTATGTAAAGCGCGAAATGAGGTAAATTCAAAAACGAATGAGATTACGATTTAACTTAATTTGCTTATTAATGACAGATAAAGATGATATCATCAGTTTGAAATTCAACTTTATTCAGGAGTAGTCATGAAGATTGCCTTAATGATGGAAAATAGCCAAGCGGCGAAGAACCCTGTAATTCTTAAAGAATTGACTTCTGTGGCCGACTCGCTAGGACATAGTGTTCATAATGTAGGTATGGAAAGTGAAACCGATCATCACTTAACTTATGTACACCTTGGGATTATGGCCGGCGCTCTTTTGAACTCTGGCGCTGTAGACTTCGTTATCGCCGGCTGCGGTACCGGGCAGGGCGCTATGATGTCTTTGAATGCGCAACCTGGTGTTTTCTGTGGTTATTGTATCGATCCTTCTGACGCCTTTTTGTTTAACCAAGTAAATAACGGTAATGCGTTAGCGCTTCCTTTTGCGAAAGGTTTTGGTTGGGGAGCTGAGCTGAACGCCCGTTATATTTTCGAAAAGGCTTTTACTGGTGAGCGCGGAGCTGGTTATCCGGTTGAAAGACGCGAGCCTCAAGTGCGCAATGCCGGTATTCTTTCAGAATTAAAAGCGGCATTGGCATGCGACAACTATGTCGATACATTGAAGAAAATTGATCAGGAATTGGTAAAAGTTGCAGTGTCTGGTGAGCGCTTTCAAAAGTGCTTGTTTGAAAATGGCAAAGACGAATCTATCAAGTCATACATCAAAACGCTCGTATCATAAGTCAACTGTAGCCAGTGTAAGGCGTGGACAATACGCCTTACCCTGTTTTTATTCTTATCCAACGGGTAGCGTACTATTTGGATACTTGATTCTTTTCTGACGAGGGCAAGTAAGAAAATACGCAATGGTCAGTGGGCCCAATCGGCCAACAAACATCAAAAATATGATAACAAGGCTTCCAGCATCAGATAACTCTCCGGTTAAACCGCGTGATAATCCTACTGTACCTAAAGCCGATATAGCCTCAAAAATAATATCTATAAATGCCGCATTTTCGTTTGTCGATAAAAAGGCCCATTCGTTTATAGGTGATATTAACGTAAGCGCTAGCGCTTACCCACCAATTTCACTCGACTACGCGCTACCGAATATCGATGGCGAGGATGTACTGCATATAGGTAAGGCCGAACAATAAAGGCAACAATCTTTATGCCGCTTTCGGTATTTATAGAGCCTCTTCCAATAAGCATCAACAGTAGCGTTAGCCAAGTAACAGCACTTTCTCATGCACTCACTATCTATAGTGTTGAAACGAGCCGTGAAGGGCGTCATAGCCTGAAATCAAGATGTCTACCATAGCGAAGAGCTATCTGTTGTTTTTTGTAAAACGAAGAGGCTTTACTTGCCCTTATAGTTGCTATGAAAAAGGTCGCTATACTTGTAACATCGTCAACATCTGCTATTCGTACTGAATAAAATGTTGTGGTAAATAATTAGTTGAAACTTATAGCGCCAATTACGGCTGCAATTAGTTCATTAAAATGTGTAAGCAGAATGGAGCACGTTACCGCACCCTAAGGGAGTATGAGCAAAGTTTCTCCGATACGAAAAAATAAAACGGCTTGAGGAAATTTATCAGGGATGTGTAAAAATTGAACTGTATGGTAAGAGCTATTGGAAGAAGGCGAGCGCATTGCACGCTCGCCAATACAACAGTATGTCAATTAGAATCTGTAGTTGACCGCTAATTGATAAATACGACCTGTATAGGTTAGACGGCTAATAGCGCGCTCGTCTGTTCCTAGGAACTCTTCGCCAACCTCATCCGTAAGGTTGAAAGCACGGAGGAACAATTTAGTCTTCTTGTTGAGCGCATAAGAACCAACGAAGTCCAAACGACCAATTGCTTTTCTGGTACGAGCATTAGTGCCAAGGAATGAGTTTGCACCTCTAAGAGTTTGGTCATCACGCCAGTTATACGACAAACGCAAACTGATGCCATCGTTTTCCCAATATGTGATTACGTTAAACGATTCAGGCGAAACACGTGTTAACTCAACTTCGCTGCCTTCTTGGTCTAAACTTGTATAGTTGAATACACCACCGAAGCCATTCCATGGATAAGGTAGGAAATCTAGTTTTTGCTGTATTGCAACTTCGTAACCTTCAACAGTAATGGTGTCAGCTATGTTAATAGGAGCAGTAATATTTACTTCTCTCAAGTTTTCGTTACCGTCATCATCGATAATTGGCGTAGTTTGAATACAGCCAAATTCCCTACCATTAGTGCCAGGTGTTCGTTCAATATCACCAAGTAGTCTATCGACAATAGGGTTTGTGCCTGGATCTGGACAGAATCCTTGTTCAGAATCAAATAGATTTGAAATGTCTTTTTTGAAGTAACCTATTGAAATAGCGCTACCTTCACGGTTATACCACTCCAATGACACATCGTAGTTCTTCGCTTCATAGGGACGCACTGTTGCTGTAGGAAGATCCAATCGTACTGTTTGGTTACCACCGCGCAGGGCAGCTGTTGGACGTTGGGCGAGCAAGTTGGGGCGTACAATACCCTCGTAGTAAGCTGCCCTGAGTAAAACATCATCATGTAACTCGAACGTTATGTTAGCCATAGGGAGCGTATGCTGGTAGTCATCTTCAAATGTAACTGGAGCTGCTACACCGTTACGACCACGATCGTCCACCTGTGTTTCAAAACCGTCAAAGGTATTATCTGTTTGAATATGACGAACACCGATATTACCACGGTAAGGAATTGAGCCCAGCTCACCACCGAAATCTGACATCACATACATCGCGAGAATATCTTGCTCCGCACCAAAGTTGAAGCCTAAGTTTATCGGAAGACCACTATTTCTATCTTGTTGATCCCAGAAACCCGTTCTGTTTCTAACGAGTTCTTGATACGGTGTCGTAAAAGAAGTCGCTGTTGCGATATTATTGACGTCGGTTTCGATACCTTCCTGAAGCGTTTGAAGAGCGAGTTCGTTATCTATCGTCATCCAACCCGAAGTATTATCAAATGTGCCGGGAATGTTGCCGCCAAAATAATCATTCTGGTCTGCTGAAAGGATGTTAGAGGTCAAGAAACCATCTGAAATATTACTCGTGTCTATACCGGCTACGCCCTGTCTGAAGTCTTGACTTTCTAAAGACTCCCTAGAGAACCTTGCTCCAAATTTAATTGACTCGAAGTTCAATTTATTACCTAGACCAAAATCTGTGAATCGTTCAGCATTAAATTCCGCACTACTTATTTCTCGAGACAAATCTCTTACACGACCTGTGATCCTAAAAGATAATCTCCTACCCTGATTAGCGTCTGAAACAGAGTTAATCGATGATGCGCTCAAATTTGTCTCTTGCCAAACTAGGTCATTGTACACATAGGGTTGGTCAAACTGTCCTCGTACTACAATGTCATTTAGGTTTCCGTTCCCAGAATTGATTGAGCCATTAAATCCTGTTGGCACGCTCTCAACACCGTTTCTTCTGCCATCTGCATCGGTAAAATTAAAGCTGTCGCGCCAATCCTGGTCATGCAGGAAAGTAAAGCCAACATTTTGGAACTGGTTACTCGCTTCTGAATGCGTAATTTTGCCATCAAAAGCCCAGTCTTCTGTAAAATAATCACCGTAAAGAATGATGCCTTCCGTTTTTTCTCTAAAGGTTGTTTTACGGTTTTCAGTTTGCAATGAACCGTTAGTGTAATCATAGGAGTTCACGGCGTAAACTAATGGAGCACCTTCCTCATCTGAGACTCTATCGTAGACAAATGGTGCGGCATCCATATCAAGTGTTACACGCGCATCAAAATTATCTCTGTCACGACGGCGAGTATTAAAGCCTGGACTCATGGTCGTTGCTTCTTTAGTGCCGTCAGCTAAATCACGTTCTGAGAAGAGTAAATGAGCACCAAGTTTAAAATTTTCATTTACCCGGTATTCGATATTTCCTGAGAAAGAAATTCTGTCACCATCGCTATATTCACTAACGTTACGGCCTCGCGCGGGTGCTGTAAGTTGAGCATCTTCTTCTAAGCCCCACTTTTCGCGATATTCTGCAATGTTAGTTGCACGAACGTCGCCGTCTACAGTGTCCACTGATGTATAGTCGATAATATCAAAGGTGTCACGTCGAAATGTTTGTCCTGACCCTGCAATTTTAAAAGCAACACCTAGTTTGTTGTCGATAAGGTGTTTAACTCCGGAAATTCTAAAGTTAGGATCAACGTTACCCGTTAAATCTTCGTAACGACCACCTAAACTCACAGAAGCCGAACCATCTTTCTTTGAAAGAGCCTGTTGTAACTTTTGATCTACAATACCTGCGATACCACCAGCCTGAAGATCAGCTGTTGGGCTTTTAACGACTGTAACTCCATCAAAAATACTAGCTTCAAACGCTGCGAATGGGTTTGGTTCACCGACAGCATTAATGTTGCTTGCACCTGAGGGAGTTGCAAATGTCTGTCCCATGGCGGTCGTTTTAACAAAACCGCTGCCTAATCCGCGAAGGCTTATAGTACTTTGTCTTCCTTCCTCATCTGAATTAAGTTGTACGCCTGGGATTGCTTGAAGTGCCTCACCAAAATCGAGCGCTGGAAGTGCGTCGATATCAGTAGCAGAGATGGCATCTACGATAGATGCGGCATTACGTTTGGTATTAAGTGCATTTTCCAGAGAAGCTCTTACACCAGAAACTTCAATGACTTCAACGTCTTCGTCTTGGGGTTTATTATCTACTTTCTGTTGAGCGTTATTTACTGCGGTATTAACTTCCTGAGCAAGTAGTGTGGGAGAGCTAATGGTTAATAATAGTGCCGCCGTATTCCCTAACAGCTTTCTATTTATATTTGATCTTGTGTTTTGCATCGACCCATTCTCTTCGTTGTGTGATTTAGGTGTGTATCTCTTAAAAACCTTGTTAAAGATTTGTGAAACCATAGTAACCACATGAAACAATCAAAACAAGTCATTTGTCATCATTTTTATCAAAAAACTGACTATTCATTAGTCTAATATTGAATATTAATGAGTTATTAGTTTATATCTTTACTTAAATTAACTGTTTTAAATATCTTTGTGATGATTTTTATTTCTATTAAAACAGTGTGTTATGAATAGAGCAGTTAAACTA
This sequence comes from Alteromonas sp. OM2203, assembly GCF_048517045.1. Lineage (NCBI taxonomy): Bacteria > Pseudomonadati > Pseudomonadota > Gammaproteobacteria > Alteromonadales > Alteromonadaceae > Alteromonas > Alteromonas sp. OM2203. The sequence continues at coordinate 91,850 of NZ_CP183210.1, read as the reverse complement.
AATTAGACTTAAGTATAATTTAACATTAATCAAATTCAATCAGGCGGGGTCGCTATGTGCTTGATGTTTTCTAAGGTTAGGCTCGTATTTAACCAATGCTCAAAGACTTCGTTAATTGATCAAAGTGACGTTTCCATCATTTTATTGTAGAGGATAATATATTTTGGAAACGGATGGGTTACTTCACAAACTTTTTGATTCTCTTTATCTCACTTTCGCCATACCAGTTTTCCCTGCCTGATATTGTTTAGCGTAGCGGATGGCCATAGCTTCGCTTTTCCAATTCCCTGAAAGCACAATTTCCGCCATAGGTACATCAGCTTCCATGAGTGTAAGAACACCACCAGTACGAGTGCTGTGGCAGGTAAATTTACCTTCGGAGTTGATAGCCATACCAATTGCCTCATACCTCTTTAATAGTGCTTGGTATTGCATAGGCTCTTTTTGAACAGTTTGCTTGGGAGAGAGCTTACGAAACACGAAACCATCAGTAATTCTGGCTTTATCTAGCCACCTTGTAAGCAAATCTGCGGTCTCGTCAGATAGATACCCGTAGTGGCCTTCGCCCGATTGATCCGTTTTGGAACGGGGGGCAAAAACTGTCTTTGCCTGCCAATCGATATGGTTGACTGTGATGGCCAAAATATTTGATGCACGAAAGAGTGTATCGAGCGCTACGTTGACCAGTACCGCATCGCGTAATCCTAATAGTGAGTCCACATTCAACACCCGATTTGCTACGCGCACATCATTTAACTTTAATGGCTTTGCTTGCTTTTGTGCCGCGGGTTTTTCTTTAAGCTTACCATTCACGTAACGACTGAAAAGCTTGGAGTGTTTCCATGGGTCGGGTAATTCGCTTACGCCAATGAAAAAGCGTACAGACGCGAGCTTTCGTTTGATGGTGTGATGTTTGAGCTCAGACGCCATGAGGTCATCGAAGAAAGCCTTGCATGCAATCTTAGTAATTTTCCAATCACTTGCCAGTGCCGGCAATACATGCGCACGACAAAACTTGAGGTATTGATTGAAATCAGACTGATAAGCCTTACGCGTATTCAGCGACATCGTTTGCCACACCGAGTCTCTTAGTTCAGTTAAATTTTGAACCACCAGCGTTCGATGTTCTTCATTCAGCGAAAAGTCGCTTTGCGCTAACGCGATTTCATTTGCCATGCTATTAATCGATATAACTATAATTATCTGTAATAATAAAGTAGCACAGCACAAAGAGCAAATAAAGCGTTACATATAACGCTTACATAAAATAACAATAGTAGGGTGATTATAGTCATGATATAAAAGCGTTATAAGTAACGCAGGCGCAGGGCAGGGTAGTGAGCAAAGATAAGATTTGGCAAGAATATATGGAAAAGAATTTTGATAAATTCATTTCATCTTTAAAAAGCGACGATTTTATAAAGGGGAAAAAAGAAATTATTAATCATCAGGATTTTGATTTTTTAGAGCCTAAAAAGACTTATGATTGCCTTAGAAAAATAATCACGCAAGATGCCATTAAAAAGCTACAAAATAGATTTAGAGCGCACAAACATAGAGAGAATAGAGGAATAAAAAACCTCCAATTAAAATCACACTCTCTTTATATGCTTGATAAGTTTAAAGCGCAGGTGGGCGCCGACACATTGGAAGAGGCGATAGATTTTTTATTGTCACCGGACTATCGCGATTATGAACACGATGTAGGCCTAGCCAAGCAGCGTTTAGGCGAAGGAAACTTTGATAGCACCGAATTGATGATAGATAGCTTTGCCAAAAGACTGAAAAACTACGACAGAGAGCGCTTATCATTAATTATCGCGCTGGCGTTCAATGAAGGCTGGAGAGCTGCAAAGCAAACAAAGAAGCGTACCGGCAACCCTCGCCAAGAAGCGCTTAACCAGTCTGATTTATATAATATCGTAGTAAAATCCATAGCAAGGAGTGTAAGTGTTGATTGAAGAAAACTATTGGAGAATATTCGCACCCAATAACATGCTAGCTTCACTACGTGACCTAATGGATGAAGTATGCCGACAAATTTGCGAATACAGAGAATCTGTTCCCATCGTGCCGGAACTGTGCCTGCCCACTGCAGCAAAGGAAATATCGCTGACACCACTCATGATGCAAGCTGCCTACAATCTACAAAGAAATGATAAGGCCGTCTTTTGGCCAGTTTCGGAGCTGACCGCTACAAGAAATAGAAATGAATCTAAGGGCCGCATTGATATAGGTTTATTCAGTAAGAGACATGCCACTTTTATTGAGTGCAAGGCTGTAAGAACCAGCGCAGCCAACAACAACAATAATAGAATTGAAAAGGCGTTAAACAAAGCAACGGATCAGCTGCTCGATATAGATATGGCGACACTTCTATTCAATTCACCAAAAGAAACTATTACTAATATTCGTGCGAATAACAAGCTTATACCCATGGTCGCAATCAACGTGACATGCGATAAGAATAGGGTAGAAGATCGAGACCGTCTATTTATGAAAAAAGTAGAATCAATTCGTGATAGTTTCCGAAATTCGATGATAGTACAGGTCAGATATAAGCCTCACTTTATTCGTTATAATGGTGACATCGATGTAAAAGTTTGGGATAGAAAGCTAATGTCTATTGGTCATGTTTTTATTTTAAAAGAAGTTTTCAAAAGCTAAATTTGGGGAATCTCAACTTGATCTGACACTTTAGATGATAGAAAGGTAACAATTACGAAGGGCTGTTGTTTACGTGAAGTAGAAGTTTGCACTCTGGGGGACAGAGGTCAGCTATGAGCGTTTAGCGGACGTTGGACATAACTTTTGCGCAAGTCCGCTTCAGACAAGGTGCGGACGTTCAACGCCATTATCAAGCACCGTTTTGAAAGCGTCCGCTTGCGCTACCAAGTACAGAAAGAACTACGGAAAAACTGTCAGTTTGACAACTTTGTTAAAATGTTATCGTTGGCTCAATTCTTTCAAAAGCATCTTTCAATTTTTTCTCGTTGGGTAAGAGTTTAACCAAGCTGTTAAAACAGTCCATATTTTGCCTGATTGCAGCTCGAACTGCGGTATGCATCTCCTTTGTTAGAGAATCTAATTTAGCAGACCATGCATCACCAATTATTTTAGTTGCTTGTTCTTTACTCAGCTTTCTCGAAGAACCTTTGGAGATTAGATACTTTTGCAGTTCTGCATACTCCAAGTCACGCTTCTCTATTACATTGATAGCAGATTTTGCAACCCATTCAGCATGAATAATACTGGCGACAAGGTCATATTCACTTTTACCTAGATAGGTGATCAGCTCTGATGGGTTATGCTGAATGTTAGGGGGCATAAATATCTCAACCAAATTAACTTCATACCACTCTAGCTCCCGCCCATCGGGAACAATCTTTTTATCAACTTTACTAATCACCTCACCATAATGACGACAGATTATAAGAGCATTGATAATCGTAGCTTCTCGTGCCTTCACGAGGCTTTTCTCTTCTTTCTTCTCTTGCCACCACGTCGCCGCTAGTGCGCCGCCATAAGCGCCAGCCATTGCGGATAAAAAAGATAAAACAATATTTAACATTAACTCAGACATATTCTCTCTCAACTCCAAAGCTTCAATAACCGGCGCCGAAGGCGCTGAGTAAATTGAATTGTTATATATTTAAGTTCTACCGTCTTTCTTCTCAGCGGCTTGCCTTGGCTTCTCCGGTAGTCCTAGATACATTGCATCCCATTCTTTCGGCTGGGTTATACCTGCATGTACAATTAAATTTAACAATCCAAATAGCCCATTGCAGATATTATCTATGTCTTGTTCGTTCATTTCACCGGGGTGAACAGCGTTATTCCCTGCAATTCTCAAAGTATCAGCCGCCTTGATAAGCCGCTCTCCAAATTCAGGGCGCTTTGCTAAGGAACGAATGTCTGTATCAATGTGAGTTCCTGGCTCACCGAGATACTTACAGAGTTTTTGAAGTGCGAGTCTTAGAAGAGCAGCGGCAGATCTAGGGGAGTATGCTGCGACCAATCTCGCCTCTTCGTAGTCACTGGAAACATCTTCTGGCATGTCGTCCGAAGCTAGTGGAGCTGAAGGGAGTATTGGGTCAACCAATCGAAGGTTGTAGTTATAGTTATCCTTTCTATCAAACTGTTTCCAAACAGACCCTTCTCCACATGCTCTACATAAAAGCATGTAAGTTCCAGTAGATATATGTGTCTGAATACTCATATACAAAATATCACTCAGAGATTTGGCCTGACAAATTGGGCAATCAAACTTTATCGTATTTCCTTGTGTTCTGACTCTGATGATTCTCACTTAATATTTCCTTGATACATAACATATTCTACTTAGACCAAATAGTAACACCAGTTTTCATTGAAGAACCAATATCTATTTTTTCGGCGGAAAAATGTGAGACGTCTGCTTCACGTACTTTTCTGCCGTTTAATTACAAATATTCGAACGGCTGCTATTGGCACTAAATTGCAGGACTTATTCGCAGTTTCCTTAGTAAAGAGCAGGACTCGGGCCCCTAGACTTAACTGTGGTGAATCAATGGAAATATTATAAACGGTATTACTGGCTCTATAGTATCGATAGTATTTCCTTTAAACCAATTCTTTGTCGCAACATGTGTTAAGGCTTAATGTCTAGAGTTACTTTTTTGAGGTATCAGTCTTTTAGTCGTAACAAAAAAATAATACCTACGTCATCATTTTTTGGCCTACTAAAAGCCCATTTGAACAGTAAAAGGAAGTAATAAATGAAATTAATGTCTATTGGATTTTTTTTAGCTATTCTAGTGTCATTTTCTAAGCTAGCTGTAAGTTCGGAAGTCGTTGAGTGTTATGATTGCAGCCATTCCGATAAAATTGTGTCATGGGGTATGTTGAACTTAAAGGTTGGTGAAAAAAAGCATATTACGCTTGTTGATATTTACAATAAAAATGCTCGTTCTTTTGATGTAACGCTTTCTCTCACTCCCACTCTTCCAGGGATGCCTGAAGTTCCGGTTGTGACATACATGCTTTCCTCAGTTCCTTCGGGTATTTCAACAATGATGACGGACCTCAGTAATGCTTCGAACTCTCTGGTGGCCGAAGCTGAAGCAAAATCAATTCCGAAAGAAGTTATATCTTCACCCTGGGAATTCGTTAATTGCAGCTATTGTCGTGCTGATGTAAGCGACTATCTAAATAATAGCTTAGAGGGAAAGATAAAAACTGTAGAAGCGACGGCTATCTCCATAGCTCAGGCGCTTAACTTGATTAATACTAGTGTGCCAAACCAGTTTCAAATTCCACTTGAAACTGGCGGCAGTATTTTAGTTGAATTAACAGTAATTAACTCTCCAATAAAGTTAGAAGTTAAAATACTCAGAATTCTTGATACTAACAATAATGAAGTACAGCAAGATGTAACTAAGTTGAACAATATGAACATCAAAGCGGCGCTAGAGGCTCACATAGAAGATATGAACAACTATTTGGGCCCACTAGGATACGGCGTAAACATGAATTCTTTAATTTTTAGTGGTGGATTTTACAGAGGAAGGATAACGATAGAACGCTTCGATTATAAATAGCGATACCTATCTTTACTGTACTAAATCTTTCCAAAAGCTACGAAATTTGTTTTTAAGCAACTAGAGATACTTCTATTAAAAAGCTTGGCCCTTGTTTGGGCTTAGCTTTTGGTGTAGCCGTTTACAAGGATAATAGGTTTCATAGTTTGAGACTATTTTGAGTGTTTATAAATCCGTGGATAACCAAAGATTACTGCATACGCTACTCGTCTAAGCGTACAATTGAAGCTAAAGCGGCCACCTGAAGAACTAGAGGCTATGAAGTACTTTTATTGCTGCAACTAAGAACATCAGCACATAAGTGTAAACGTCCGGTAATCCCACCTAACGCTTAGCAAATTGCCATGGCAATTTGCTCGATATCAACATCGGCCTTACTGAGTTTATCGTATCCGTCCGGCAATACCACCTAGCGCTTAGCAAACTGCCATGGTAGCAGTTGCTCAATATCGACGTTGGGGAAGCTGAGTTCGTCAAGGCAAGTCATCATATATTCGAACACATTGAGGTCGTTGGCTTTAGCAGTTTCGATCATGCTGTAGAGCACTGCGCTGGCGTTTGCGCCTGTGGCAGTTTGGCTAAACAGCCAGTTTTTCCGGCCGATGACGAACGGTTTAATTGCGCGCTCAGCACGATTATTATCAATACTGAGTAGCCCATCGAGTGTATAACGTACAAGCTTTTCCCATTGGTTCAAGCAGTATTGTATCGCTTCACCTAATTTGGTTTTCGGTAACACCTGTTGCACTGACTTTGTGAGCCATGTATGGAACTGATTGAGTAGTGGCAGACTTTTTTCTTGTCTGATGAGATAGCGCTCTTCCACTGTTTTATCTTTTAACTGTGTTTCGATGCGGTAGAGCTTTTGGATGTGATTGAGTGCCCAGTCTGCTTTGCCACTGCCTTTTTTACCTGCGCCTTTTTTGGCTTCCATGAACTTACGACGTGCATGTGCCCAACAGCCAATGAGTGTCGCTTGCGTTTGCTCATAGCCTTGATAGCCATCCACTTGTAAGTAGCCGTTATAGCCTTTCAAGAAGTTTACCGCGCATTGCCCTGCGCGACTATTGTGATAGTCGTACAGCACGATATTGGGTGTCTCTGTACCAGGTATATTTCCGCCAGGTGAGTCAGCACCACAGGCGTACAGCCACATATAGCTAGTCGCTTTATCAGATTCAACCACCTTCAGCGTGGTTTCATCCGCCGCGATAACAGCTTGCTTTAACAGGTGTTGACGAAGCTGCTCGTAAAGCGGTTTAAACAACGCAGCACAGCGGATTATCCAGTCCGCCATCGTCTTACGATTTAATTCGATACCATGCTGTTTGAACATCGCTTCTTGTCGATACAGCGGTAAGCCATACTGATATTTGCTGGTAATGATTTGACTTAATAAGCTTGGCGTCGCATAACCTTTTGGGATAACGCTGTGAGGTACGGGCGCTTGTTTAATCGTGTTGCTGATACCGCCCTTTTCACAGGTACGGCACGCATATTTAGGGCGAACATGCTCAATCACTTTTACCTGAGCAGGGATAAACTGAAGCGTCTCTGCCTTATCTTCACCAATGCGGTGTAATTCGCCCGAACAGCAGTCACAGGTTTTTTCTTCGTCGCTAATATCGTGAACGATAACTTCACGAGGCAGGTCTTTAGGTAGCGATTTACGTGTGGGCTTTTTACGAGTGTAGCTAATCGCTTCTTCAGCTGTTTCAGTTTCAGCCTCAACAACTAATTCTTCCGCTTCATTGAACAACTCACCTTGCCCAGGGTGACCTTCGGTGCTTTTTCCGAACTGCTTGTGCTGGGCAACACGGAACTGTTCTTCTAAATAGGCAATCCGCGCGCGCTTCTCTTCAAGAAGCGCTTCAAGTTCAGCGATGCGGGATTGGTATTCTTTCTCGTTCATACCGCTATTATCCCGTATTAAGCTGCTGATTACCTTACATTATTAAGACTATTTCGTGATCGTTAATCGCTACTTATGATCACAGGTTATAAGCCGGATGCGTTGTAGTGCAACGGCTGATGCCCTATGACATCGTAGCCCGATAACAGCCACTGTAGTTGCTGTTCACTCATATGCATCTGTTTTAAGTTCGCATCGACAGGCCATTTAAAGCGATGTTTTTCGAGGCGTTTATACCAGAGTGCGAAGCCCGTTTTATCCCAATAGAGTATTTTGACCTTATCGCGCTTTTTGTTGCAGAAGACGAACAGCGCATCGCGAAACGGATTCAGTTTCATATCCTGCTCAACCACGACAATTAAGCCATTAATCGATTTGCGGAAGTCGACGATATCCATGTACAGGTAAATGTCGGCAGGCTCTACGAACATCTTCATTCGGCCAATGCCTTCATCACAGTAGCAACCCAGTGAGGGTTAATATTGGTTGGCACGGTAAGTTGGGCATTTCCAAGTTGCAAGAGAAGTTCGCCACCCATTGCTTCGGTGTAGGATTCAACCTTCGTGACTTCACGGTTCACCTGAACAAACTTGCTACTTGTTCGTTGAAGCCGAATATCGCGACGTCGGGTATAATAAGTTTGAACGTTAATCTGCTGCTGACGACAAAACTCCACTGCGGTGAGTCCGCTTTGTTTTTGTTGCTCAAATAAATTGAGCCAATCTTGCACTTCTCTTCGTTGATATTGCTGCATGGTCATTCTCCTTTGCAAAGCGAACACCATGCCGTAGCTAATTTATGAATTGAATGTGGGGATTACCGGACGGACACAGTTTATCGAGGCCAGTCATCACATACTCGAACACATTGAGGTCATTAGCTTTAGCGGTTTCGATGATGCTGTAGAGAACCGCACTGGCATTTGCGCCCGTGGAGGTCTGGCTAAACAGCCAGTTTTCTCTGCCTATCACGAACGGTTTAATCGCGCGCTCAGCGCGATTATTATCGATATTCAATAATCCGTCGAGTGTATAACGCGCCAGCTTTTCCCATTGATTCAAGCAGTATTGTATCGCTTCGCCTAACTTGGTTTTCGGTAGTGTCCAGAGACAGAGGTAGTTGGAGTTTTTAGCGATGAATAATGCAGGGTGCAATCAAAAAGTTTAACTTTTCATAACCTTAGCTCATCAGTGTGTTGGATTAAATCGATGTTATTAGGTAGATTGAGGTAGTAAATATTATTATGATTTAATATCCGATGGATGCATTTGAACTCATAACATATCTAAAGCTTCAAGTTAATCTCAAGCTTTATAAATTTTCGGATTCACGCATGATAATTAAACTTATCATGCGTGAACTATTAAATTAATACAGAATACATTATCTTGAAAATTTTAATTATCGTTCCAACCAAACTCTTTAGAAAGTAATTTTCTTTTCCATCTATTCTCTATTTCAATGACAGACTCTTTTGATAAATCAATGTCGCAGACTTCAAGGATAGAGTATTGAAACTGGCTAAAGCCCACTTCTCCGGTTTCATTGAATAGTAACCGCAAGAGCTTATTGCCTCCATGGTGGCCGTTGGCATAGGCTGACCAGCGATTCCAAAAGCCACCAGCCCCATAGGCACTTCCCACATATTGCTTGCCTGTTAATCTATCACTAATTAGATAGACGCCAGACACAGATGAAAGTGCGGTCTTCCATGAGGGATATTGGTGTCGATATAGCATTTCTAGTTCACTACGGGATAGGCACACATGCTTGAAGTCGGAGAAATCTTGGAACGCCATTGGCTCTGGTAGAATAGAGCGAATCGTTGCTCTTCCAGAAAGGGTTTCACCGGTGGGATACGAATTACGCCCTGTACGTTTAAAGTGAACTACCAGCCGCCCGATAAGGCTCTCGCCTATGGTAGTAAGCTCAGTGTCATAGTAATGACATTTACCGTCACTGCTCGACAATGAAATGCCTTTTGATAGATAAACACCGACAAATAGCCACTGGCAAACCCCGGGCAACTTGATAAGCGAAACGATATAGTTACGACCGAAATTGCGCTTAGTTTGAGCTTGCTGCCATTGCTCAAATCGCCCGTCGAAAAATTTTTCTAATGGGTTTTCAATTCCGTTCCATACGGCTAAGTGGCCTTTCACATCTACTGGGTCTAGCTCTAAAAGCCTAAGTACTTCCATGTTCCTAATTTACCTATTATTTAATACTACAAATTCAGCCAAACTTATAACACACTGCCACTAACCCATAAACCGGAATAGATTTGAGCTGGTGGGTAAATAGGCTTAAAATTGCTGTATAAGTAAACAGCACTATGGTTAATAAGTGTTTCTACAATTCCACATGAGTAATATTGAAGCGTTTCTGAAAGAGCTTGAAGAACTGCTCCTCGATAGCGCCTGCCCGGCTTCAACATATTACTACGCCATTGAGCCTGTACTTAAAGAACAAGAAGAGGAACTTATTGAGCACGGCTACTCAAGCATTAATGTTGATATGTTTACTGGCCGAGCAGCGATTTTAAAAATTATTGATGCTTATAAGGATATGTACGTATTCGATGAAACGCCACAAAAGTCACGGCGGTTCGTGCAAAAACACCCTGGCTTCGTAGTAGCGACCAAAAACAAACGAGAGATTATTGCTTGCGTTGAAAAGATCAATAATGAGAAGAAGGCATTTAGAGCGGCAGTAGTAAAAAGCAGTGATGATGCTTACGAAAAGTGGCAGAACGTGCACGACCGGTTCAATTTTTTAATCACAACGTCGGCTTATCGCACCATCTATGCTTTTAAAGAGGATGTTCACCGCGTAAATTTCAATTGGGTTTCACGACCACTCCATAAAGCTTATACGCTCGAAGAGTTGAAACAGAAAATAGATAAAGGGGTTCATACCGTTCCCTTGTCTTATTCTCGTCAGAGTTGGCTAGAGAAGCTTGAACACGATAAGTCGTTACTAGATGCACATCAAAACGCAGAATTTGCGGTTAAACGCCGGATAAAGCTGCGGCCTGAATCATCCATTCGATTAGAGGATGCAGAAAAAGCAAAGGGATATGCTGCGAGTTTACCTTATGTCCTTTTCTCTCCCCCTAAATACCATACCCACCTTAGTAGTTTTATTGCGCCTCGGCACGTGAAAGTTAAAGAGAAGGTAGGGGATGGTTGGGTTTTGATTAATCGACGAATGAATCTCTATAAGCGAAGTATTAAATAACAAACGCTTCAAATTCTTGTCGTGTTTTCCGTATGTGATCTTACTCTGTTGTCAGATCACTTTTTTATTGCAGCGTTCATTCACTGCTAGATAAATGCTGTTCATACTAAAAATCTTACCTCCTAGTAATCTAGAAAGCCTTCCAACATTGTATCTAAGTCCCAAATGGAGCGTTTAGATTTGAATATTGATAATCTTATAGCTTTATCGAAGGCCTAGACTCACCTTCAAGCATCACCTGAGATAGAAGGTACTTTTACATTCTCTGCCTCTCAGTTGTATCACAACGTCTCGTTTTGTTTACCTCCAAAACCGCTTAATAACGGTGTGGAGGTAACGCCCTTTCTTTTTCTTGCTGCTCCTTAAATATTCTTCATATGGAATAAAAAGTAATATTCCTTTTAGAGAATATTGAATAATATTCAATATAAGGTATATTTATAAATATACTTCTTATGGAATATATTGAGTTAACAATGAGAATTAAGATCCCAAAAGACGTAGGTCACTACATAGCATCTACACGCAAGGCGCTAGGGTGGTCTCAAACAGACTTGGCCACTAAAATTGGTAAAGACCAGCGCTTTGTATCGAGATTAGAGAATGACCCCACCAGCGTGTCATTTGGTACTGTGCTGATGGTTCTAAACGTTCTCAATATCAATATCGATATGACAAACCAAAACACTCATAAAACAGATGAGACAGCAGCAGTAGCCGGTGGACAGCGTATTCCCCAGAACGCCCCAAAAGACGTTAAAAGCCCATTAAGAAGAGTGGAATCAGGTAGGTTTGTCAGTAAGCCAATGAGAACGCCGGTGGTTGTTAGTAAGAATAAAGCTAAGGAATAGTTATGGCTAAGAGGAGAAAAACTAACAATCTCTCAGTGGGCATCAATGGCCGGCACGTAGGTACATTCGAGCGCTATGGTGCCACGCATGCATTTACTTACGACGATGAGTGGCTATCCGCAGAATACGCACACCCAATTAGTCTATCGATGCCGCTTACCAAAAAGAGACACACCGGTGACCTGGTGCGCTTTTACTTCGACAACCTACTGCCGGACGACATAGAGATTCGTAAGTTAATTGTTGACCGAGTTGGCGCCTACTCTACAGACACAATGGATTTGTTGAGTGAAATTGGCCGTGATTGTGTGGGCTCTCTTTCTTTGACACCGGAACCAGTCGATGGATTCGACGAATTAAAGCTTGAGGCGATGAGTCATGCCGATATCGAAGCGCACCTTAGGAATACAGTAAGACGTAAAACACTGGGTATGGATGATGATGACGTATTCAGAATATCCCTTGCAGGTGCACAAGAGAAAACGGCGCTGACACTTCATGAAAGTAAATGGCATCGCCCTCTAGGTACCACTCCAACTACTCATATATTTAAACTACCTATCCACGATTTAGAAAACGGGCTTAAGCTAACTAACAGTGTCGATAATGAGTGGTTTTGCCTGAGGTTTATGCATCACCTAGGGTTTAACGTTGCTCATGCTGATATACACACTTACGGTGGCCAAAAAGCGCTGGTGGTTGAACGGTTTGATAGGCAACAAGGTAAGGACGGCCTTATATACCGACTGACTCAAGAAGACATGTGCCAAGCGCTTGGTAGGGCTGGCCAGTCAAAGTATGAAGCAAATGGGGGACCGGGTGCGAGTGAGATAGCCAATCTACTTCGCTTTAGTACTGATAGTGAAAATGACATGTATCAGTTCTTTCTTGCGCAATACGTATTTTGGCTGTTGATGGGCATTGATGGCCACGCAAAAAACTTCAGTGTTTACCTTGACCATACTGGCCATTGGCTTACCCCGCTTTACGACGTGATTTCAGCGTATCCATTCAGAAACCAATTCAGACGCAAGGAATTGCGGATGGCTATGAAGGTAATGTCTAAAAGTAATCATTATATCTGGGCAGACATTCAAATGAGACATTGGAAATCACATGCAGCTAAGACGTTCTTAAATGATGAGTTGGCTATGGGTTACATTGAAGCTCTTAATGCGGAAATTGACGTTGCTTTGAGTAAAACTTTTGCTGATGCTTCTGAAGACTTCGACCAAGAGACTGGGGAACTGATTGCTGAAGGCGTGTTGCCCAAAGCGAGAATATAAAAATGAGGGCTATCCTAATAACGAAAAAGTGAATAACTCATCAAACACCAGCAAATCCAACGAATAAACCATCCACAGCCTTGTTGATAACTGGCCAAGGGTGATAACTACGGCAACATACCATAAAGCACCCTTAACCAACAAACCCTCTTCTCATCACCGCAGCATAAAAACCTTGCCCGGACTCATTAACCGAGACACAAACTAGGACGAATTTACCACACCAAAAAACTCACCTCACGCACCACTAAACATCTACCAGCCTGCCTCATAGTAAACGTACGTTACTTGTCCGCTACCTGTGACCCACTTTCGTTTACCTCCCCTACTCACTCACCAATTTCTCACGTTCTACCTGCACAACTGCGCGGAGCGCGCGGCCGCCGCAGCGAAGCTGCGGGAAGTTTAGCGAGATAATATAGGGGTATGTTGCCGTAGTGTTTTGAGAGTGGTTTTTTTAGGGAAGCGTGATTACTGTGGTGATGCCCTACTCGAAAACAAAACCCATTCACCCCATTTAACTTGCCAATTTTTATCTTTAAAGCGATGGGAAATCTGCGTGGCTGATGAACATTTCTTACACCAACTGCATACCGCTTTATGTTTGGTAATAAGGGGGGAGATTTAATAGATTTTTAACGTGGCTTAGTTTTTTATTTATTGAGGCTTTAATATGGAAATTGGCTGACCGGTATCCATGTCAATTTCTATCCATGTCAATTTCTATCCATTGCAACGAAGGCAATTGAAGGTATAAAGAAGAAGGTAACTCTTTTTTGAAGGGACGAGAGCCGAAATACCTAAGTCCACTCTTTGTATTTTCAAAGTGATTTCTGATTGTATAAGATGTTAAAGCAAAATCGTAAAATGCCACTTCGTTAATCACTCCGGCATATGCTTCTGAATCGCTTCCTAATGTATTTGGAGAGTTGGATGACCAGTTATGACTAATAAGTATTGGTTAAGACTAATCGAGAAATTGGTTAGCAAGAGAATAGCCACCCACAAGTAGGTGGCTATTTGCTCAATAGTCTAGAATCGATAATTGACCGCTAACTGGTAAATCCGGCCGTTATATGTCAAACGGCTTAACGCTTGCTCGTCGGACCCCAAATACTCCACTCCAACATCGTCCGTGAGGTTAAACGCTCTCAGGAAGAGTTTGGTCTGGTCATTTAATTGATACGACCCTACGAAATCAAGACGCTCAGTAGATTCCCGCGTTCTGGCATTGGTCCCCAAGAAGGAGTTTGCACCTCGTAAAGTTTGGTCATCTCTCCAGTTATATGCCAACCGCAAGCTGATACCTTTATGCTCCCAATACCCTATTACGTTAAATGACTCCGGCGACACACGAGTTAACTCCAGCTCACTGCCAGACTGTCTTAGGTTTGTATAGTTGAACACGCCACCAAATCCACTCCATGGAAAAGGCAGAAAATCTAGGTTTTGTTGAATAGCGAGTTCAAAACCTTCGACTGATATTTTTTCAGTCGTATTAATTGGTGAAGTAATAATTACTTCACGTAAGTTTTCATTACCATCGTCGTCAACAATCGGCGTTAGTTGAATACAGCCAAACTCGCGGCCCCCTGTTCCCGGAACGCGTTCAATTGGACCCAATAGTCGGTCAACGACTGGGTTGGTGCCAGAAGACGGGCAGAAGCCTTCCTCCTCGTCAAACAAATTGGTAATGTCTTTTTTGAAAAATCCTAAAGTAACAGCGCTACCTTCACGGTTATACCACTCTAGCGACACATCATAATTAGTTGCGTCGTAAGGCCTTACCGTTGCTGTTGGGAGATCCAAATTAACCGAATTATTTCCCCCGCGAAGCGAAGCTGTGGGCCTTTGTGAAAGAAGGTTTGGGCGAACTATACCTTCATAATATGCTGCTCTAAGAATAATATCGTCTGAAAGCTCGAAAGCGATGTTCGCCATTGGCAGCGTATGTGAATAATCATCTTTGAATTCAGTTAAGACCGCTATACCATTGCGTCCTTGAGCATCCACTTGTGTCTCAAAACCATCAAAGGTGTTGTCGGTTTCCACATAACGCACACCGATATTTCCAGTATAGGGTACCGGTCCGAATTCTCCGGAAAAATCTGACATTACGTAAAATGCTGTAATATCTTGTTGAGCCCCAAAATTAAACCCGATATTTGTAGGCAAGCCCGAGTTACGATCTTGAGTATCCCAAAACCCCGTTCTATTTCTCTCTAAAATAGGAGAAGCCACACTAAACGATGTCGCCGTCGGTATTTCGGAGGCATTGAGCGCAATATTCTGCTGTAAAATGGCGATGGCAAGATCATTGTCTATCGTTAACCATCCCGAAGTATTATCAAATGTTCCAGGAATGTTGCCATTGAAATATTCATTCTGAACCGCCGACAAGACATTTGAAGTTATAAATGCGTCAGATATATTGCTTGTATCAATACCAGGTGCCCCTTGCCGTTGGTCAAGGCTGTTAAGCTTTTCACGTGAGAATCGAGCACCAAATTTAACTGCATCAGCCCTGAATACCTCACCTATACCCAAGTCAAGAAAGCGAGCGCTGTTAAACTCCACACTGCTAACCTTTCGGTCGAGGTCCTGCACACGACCGTTTATGCCAAAAATCAGTTGCCTACCTTGGTTTGCATCTGAAATAGAGCTTACCGTTGATGAACTCAAATTAGTTTCTTGCCAGACCAATCCGTTATACACATAAGGAACCGCAAAGCCGCCTTGTACAACGATATCGTTCAAGTTCCCGTAACCACTGTCAATAATCCCATCAAACCCAGTAGGCACTGTGATAAGATCTCTCCTAGTGCCCTCTGCATCGGTGAAATTAAATTGGCGTCTCCAATCTTGAGTATGATTAAAGTTTATACCCACATTTGCAAATTGGTTTGTGGCTTCGGAATGCGTAATTTTACTGTCGAAACTCCAATCATCAGTGATGTAGTCAGCGTATAAGATAAGCCCTTCGGACTTCTCCCTGAACGTAGTTTTACGGTTTTCAGTTTGCAAGTTTCCGTTCACAAAGCTGTATCTCGGAGCTGCATAAACAAGTGGGGAATCGGGGTCATCTGACACTCTATCGTATACAAACGGTGCAGAGTTCAAATCAAGAGTGATTCTTCCATCAAAGTTGTCACGGTCTCGTCGTGTGGTATTGAATCCAGGGCTAAAAGTCGTTGCTTCCTTCGTTCCGTTATCAAGATTACGCTCAGAAAAAAGAACATGAGCTCCAACTTTAAAGTCGTCCGTTATCTTATATTCAATGTTCCCAGTGAAAGAAAGACGATCTCCTTCACTAAACTCGCTGACATTTCTCCCTCTCGCCGGTGCAGTTAGCTGTGCATCCTCGGGTAGGCCCCACCGTGCTCGATATTCGTCTATATTGGTTGCCCGAACAAAGCCCTCTTCTGTATCCACTGTTATATAGTCAATAATATCAAACGTGTCGCGTCTGAAAGTTTGACCTGATCCAGCAAATTTAAAAGCAACAGCTAACTTGTCATCAATGATATGTTTAACGCCTGCTAGCTTTAGTTCTTCATCAATTTCTCCGGTAAGCTCTTCGTATCGCCCCCCAACACTGATATTGAAATTACCATCTTTTTTAGACAACGCCTGTTGGAGTTGCATGTCTACAACACCCGCTATCCCCCCTTCTTGTAGATCTGCTGTAGGGCTTTTTATTACCGTTACACCATCAAATACACCAGCTTCAAATGCCGCAAACGGATTAGGAGACCCTACAGCATTTAGTTCGCGCGCTGCTGAAGGAGTAGCAAATGTTTGACCGAATGCGGTTGTGTTGACAAACCCACTGCCAAGCCCTCGAAGGCTAATCGTGCTTTGCCGCCCTTCTTCGTCGCTGTTTAGTTGAATACCCGGTATAGCCTGCAGTGCTTCACCTAAGTCAAGCGCGGGCAAGGCATCAATATCGGTAGCAGAAATTGCATCGACGATTGAAGAAGATTCTTTCTTCACGTTTAACGCGTTTTCAAGAGAAGCTCTCACGCCAGTTACTTCGATTACTTCGGTGTCATCAGAAATACTCTTGTTAATTGCAGCGTTAACTTCTTGAGCGACAATAGTTGGTGAGCTCACGGCGAGTAAAAAGGCCGTCGTGCTATTTAAAATTAGGTGAGAGCCATTAATTTTGTTGGTGTGCATGAACGCGATCTCTATAAATACAACAAATATAAATATGTTTTTTTGGAACCCAACTTCCCCAACAACACATCATGTTAAGGAATTGTGAATGATAATATCACCCCTCATAATCATTAAAAATCACTAACAATCAATTTCGATCGTAATTTTTTTAATCTTAAAGATTTATAATTTCAATGGAAAGTATATAAAAACCATACTCCACCTTCATGCTGGATTGTAAATTACAATAAAAACTGTATTTACAAGCATATAGAAGAGAAAAGCCATCGTATTTATTTAGACGCGTAGTAAAAACCAAAGAATCATATCCAGCCATAAGTAATCAATAAATATCAACCTAGGCTTGTATCTTCTTCCGAAAGGAGTGTAAATAGTGTGTAAATTTCATGACTGTAGTTAGCAATCTTACCTATCGGTAGTATTGTTTATTCAATAAGCCAGCACGTGTGATGACGAGTAAAAATATGAAGGCCGCAATAGCAACGAATCGATTTGGTCTAGGAGCTACCCCCGTCGAACTAAAAGTAGCAGCTGACGACCCTGTCGGACATGTTGTCGCTCAAATAGTACCAATACATTTAAATAAAACGAATTCGTCTCAATCAATTGCTTTGACACTTAACCGATATCGTAAAGACAACTCTGAAGAATCAAAAGACGAGGCTCGTAAGTTTAGGCAAGCCATCTACAAGCAACTCTCCATTGGGACGATCAATAACGCAATTAGTAGCACGCAGCCGTTTATGTGGAGAATGCTAGATTTCTTTTCAAATCACTTTAGCGTTACTGCGCAGGGAGCATATCTGACAGCGCTTTCACCGACACTGGAACGCGAGGCAATAGCTCCCAATCTCTTAGGTAATTTTTCAGACATGCTGCTTTCTGTTTGTCGCCATCCGGTTATGCTCGTATACCTGAATAATGAAAAGTCATTTGGCAAGAACTCGCGTTTGGGAAAAAAAGGAAAGGGGCTCAACGAAAACTTAGCACGGGAAATACTTGAATTGCATACCTTAGGCGTAAATGGTGGATATACCCAAAGCGATGTTATCGCATTAGCAAACGGTATTTCCGGGTGGGGTGTTCAGGCCCCTGAAAAAACAAAAGCTGGGCTTTTCTTCTTTAGAAAAGCCGGACATGAACCCGGTTCACAGTCATTGTTGGGCAGGTTATTTGCTCAAGAAAACGAAGAGCAAGGTGAAGCCATGCTCAGGTATATTGCAGCTCGACCAGCAACAGCTAAACATATCAGCGAAAAGTTAGTTAAACATGTTGTCAGTGATACTCCCTCACCAGCGTTACTAAAACATGTAGAACAAACTTGGATAGACACAGAGGGTGATCTCAAATCGATTTATCATGCACTCGTTACTCATCCGCACGCCTGGTTCGACACCTTAGATAAATTCAAGACTCCCAGAGAGTTTCTGATCTCTACTTGCAGAGGGATAGGACTTACTTCACTTAAAGAAGGGTTTGCAATCCGTAGTCTCACTGAAATGGGCCAAGCACCTTTCAAAGCAGGTAGTCCCGCTGGTTATGAAGACTCAGAGGACTTCTGGAATAGTGGCTATGGATTAATGGCAAGAGCAGATTGGCTCTCATCTTTGCGCATAAACCGACAGTTTGAAATCCCCGAACTGGCCAGCAAATTATTAGGATCAACATTATCTGAACACACGAGACAACTAGTGTCTCGAGCAGAAAGTCGTGACCGTGCGTTTGCTCTTTTATTTTTAAGCCCAGAGTTTATGAGGAGATAGCTATGCAAAGACGTGCATTATTAAAGCTCTTAGCGAGCGGTGCAATTATGCTTCACTCTCCAACATTGTACGCAGTTAATGAAGTAAAAAAGGCAAAACCATTAAAGCGTGTGATATGGATACTGCAACGAGGCGCTGTTGACAGCCTACATACTATTATTCCAGCCTTTGAGAAGAACCTCATCTCTCTTCGCCCAGATTTAGTGACTGGGCTTGAAAACGCTTTTTCATTAGATGATCAATACAAACTTCATCCGTCGCTAATTAATGTGCATGATTTATTCATGCGCAAAGAACTATCGTGTATTGTGGCAACTTCTACAGGCTATAAAGGTCGCTCCCACTTCGATGGTCAAGATTATCTTGAAAGCGGTTTAGGGGCTCCTAACCTTCAATCTGGTTGGCTTGGTCGCGCTATGGACACTCTTGGTACTGAAGGCATTGCAATATCAAAGTCAACACCTTTGGCATTTAGAGATTCTTCACGAGGACGCAACTTTTACCCATCCAATTTTGACAATTCGATAGACAGCTTAACCGATGATCTCGTTGCGCTTTATCAATATGACGAAAAGCTGACCAAAGCGCTGACCTCTGGCACAGAAATAAAAAGTGCCTTAATGAGTGATAGCAAGAAGCGCCCATCTGCCTCTTTTTCTAAATTATGCAGTGAATGTGCTGACATAATGCAATCAAAACCAAACATTCAGTTTGTAATGATAGAGTCGGGAGGCTGGGATACCCATAAAGCCCAGAATGCCAGATTATCCCGGGAGTTAGGGCAATTAGATGACGGCATCGCGCAACTAAAGAAAGGATTAGGCAAAGACTGGAAAAATACCCTTGTTTTAGTCACGTCCGAGTTTGGAAGAACAGTGCGGCAAAATGGAACAGGCGGCACAGATCATGGCACAGCCAGCAGTATGTTTATTGCGGGTGGCTCTCATTTAGGAGGCTCGGTCCATGGAACGTGGCCTGGGCTTTCAGATGACGCTCTTTTCGAGAAGCGCGACCTTGCTCCAACGACGAATACGTTTTCTTGGATATCTACCGCTATAAAACAACACCTTGGACTTACCTTGAGTCAAGCAGGGGCTATATTTCCTGACCATTCACTATATAACTACAAACTTTTTAATGACGAAAAGATTCATCTACAGTGAGTTAAACAAACATGGTTCAGCAAAAATAATTTCGTAAATGTTATAAGTGGATATAATTAGGGTATCAATTTTCTAAAAAATTACCTTATTACTTGTATTAGTAATTTATTGGTAAAAGTATATGAAACGATTTATCTGGCTAATGTTAATAGCCACTATCAACCTTTCCCTTTTCATCCCCGTACAAGCAAAAACATGGACTGCACAATGGATTTGGGTAAAAGAACGCTTTACTGAGCCAAACTCATGGGTAGCGCTTAGAAAAGAGGTTGAACTGGATAAGGTTCCCTCGGAATCACTTGCCTATATTAGCGCTGATACAAAGTACTGGCTTTGGATAAATGGTGAGCTCGTCATCTTCGAAGGAAGCTACACCGGCGGCCCCTCACCGGTGAAACCCTCTCCCAGGGTAGATTTCTACCCTATCGCGTCTAACAAATATTATGACACGGTCGATATAAGTCCATATCTTAAGAAGGGTAAAAATACCATTGCTGCCCTCGCATGGTATTACGGAGATGATGGTCAAAAAGGCACACACATATCTTCAAACAAAGGTGGTTTCATCTTTGAAGCTAAGGTTGGCAACACGCTTATTGCGACTGATGAAACTTGGAAAGCCCAAACTCATAACGCTTATAAAAAAGTAGAGAAAAAAAGTCCCTACCGTATTGCCGCGTGGAGTATCAACTACGACGCAAGAAACGACATGCAAGATTGGACTAAAGATGCTTGGTATACTTCGCACTTTAATGACGAACGCTGGCCTAACGCTCACCCTATTAAGCAGCCTCCTAGGCCACCTTTTTTCGACTTATTCCCAAGCGAAATTCCTCCTCTTGTAAATTATGGTTTATCGCACTGTACTAATTTCTCTAAAGAATCATTTCCGTTTATTTCGGACGGAACATCTATCCAGTGCAAGTTGGATTTTAATAAAAATTTTACACCTTACTTTGATATAGAAGCCGATGAGGGAAAAGTAATTCGCGTGGCTTCAAATATGCGCCTAAACACAATAGAAACGCTATATACAACTAAATCTGGCCGTCAACAATTTGAAGGCTATTCTTGGAGCAACGGTCGAACCATTGAGTTCAGCATTCCTAAAGGTGTAAAAGTGCATGCACTTAAATATCGCTGGACGGGCGTGGGCAAAACTCCCGGATATTTTGAATCGGATGATGCTTGGTTAAATCGAATCTGGCAAATGGCTGAAAATACACTTTATATTTGTGCCAGAGACAACTTCATGGACACCCCCGATAGAGAACGAGGCCTGTGGATTGGTGACGTCGCCGACCAAGCAAGCTATTTGTTCTATTCTATGGACCAAGCTGGTCGAGACCTTTTGAAGAAAGCCATCAAAGTTACGCTGGCGTTTAGCGATACCGAATCCGGCATTTTTGCTGGCTTGGGTCCTGGAAGATTCCGAGAACTCCCCGCGCAGAGCCTTCAGTTTATTGAACAAGGTATTTGGCACTATTACTACAATACTGGTGACGTAGAAACATTGTCATATGCATATCCTTTCGTGCATAAATACCTGCTGCTCTGGGATATAAAACAGAACGGTCTTCCAACGTTCAGAACTGGAGATTGGAAGTGGACTGATTGGGGACCACAGGAAACCATTGATTATGACGTTATTCAAACCGCCTTGTACTACAGTGCACTTGTGGCTGCAAGAAAAATGGCTAGCGAACTGGATAGGGATGAGAACCTTGCATTTTATAATGCGCGTATTGAATCTATACGTTTAGCCTTTCAAAAAGAGTTTTGGCAAAACGGTTATTTTAGTAGCGATAAAATGTTTAAGGATGATCGCGCAAATGCCGTCGCCATCCTTTTTGATTTAGCGTTGCCAACTCAATTTCAGCAAATCGTTGATAACGTATTAGTGCCCAATCATTATGCGAGCCCTCATTTTGAATGGATGATTTATAACGCAATGGCAAAAGCCGGGCGTTATAAGGATGCTATCGCTAGAATGAAAGAGCGCTATGGTCCGCAAGTCGACAATCCAGAGCTATCAACATTAGCTGAATACTTACCCGCCAGAGGAACAGAAAATCATGCCTGGAATGCTCCAAGTACTGTATTGAGTAAACATATCGCTGGTGTGAAGCCAACGTCAGTCGCTTGGAAAAGTTATGAAATCATGCCGAATCTTGCACACCTAACCAAAGTCAGCCAACTAATACCTAGTGTAAAAGGCGATATATTGTTCAAGCTAGAATTCGACAATGACACGTTAAATATTGTACTCAACTCGCCAGCAAAGACGACTGCCGAAATTGGTGTTCCTAAAATCCTGACCAAAACGTCACAGATTTTATTTAATAGAAAAGAAGTATGGAGTAATGGTAGTGAGAGGAATGAAATACCGGGAATAAAGTTTGTTGAAGAAAGTAATGATTATTTTATCTTCTCAGTAAAGCCAGGAAATTGGGATATCCTCGCCCGTTAGTTCTATCTAGGAAAGACTTCACAACTTTGACTGACCTAGCCCTATCGCTAGGTCAGTACTTCTGCAGCAGCAGACTATTGATGCTTCTATATCCTTCCGTGTGTCACCTCAAATATAGTCAACGCATTGGTAGGGCTGAAATCTACATGTAGTATCAAATTTCTTTCGCCCTATTGAGTAACCTTTTTTCCAAATACCGCAACACAGAAAATTCATTACAAACACACTAAAGTGTTTACATATGATTAATAATGATCAAACATTATTAAAACATTCATATGAAATCAATTTGAGTCAAAGTGTCGCTAAAGGATATCTCTCCATTCACTAACTTCTACTTGACGATACCAATCGTAATAATGATTGTTACTGCCGCTTTTAATATTCACAAAATAAGACCCAACGAGCATGAGAATTTAAACACTGATTGTGAAGAATGGCAGATTGTCTCATCGGAGCAAAGTTCAAAGCCCGCGATAAACGTTCCAATTGACTTTGAAAATGGTAAGAAAAATTCGGTAAAAAAAATAGAAGAGGATACGCTACATCAATTGTTGTTCAACTCTGAAAACCAACTGGAACATGCCCTAACGACGGAATTAAGTTCCGGTCAACTGGAAGTACTCGCAGAGATTCCTGAGGATTTCGAGTTTATAGCCCTAGCGCAAAATCTACATTTGCTGCACGATGTAGTTTTACGCATAATAAATCTCGAGCTTTCATCTGACACCCGAAAGTACCTAATATCACTGTTAAATGGCTTACCTTCCAGAGCAAAAGAAGAGGCAATTGAGTTCTTGTTGCTGTCTCACCGAGACGAAGATAAATTGATTGCCATTGAGCTTCTTTCAGCAGTAGAGGATCACGTCAAACCAAAGATACTAAGCAGACTATTGTCCGAAAGCCTCTCTGAAACACTCTTATCTAGCCTCATGACTTTTTCAAAAAACCAAAACAACAGACAGGTATTGTCTTTGGTTTCGAATGCCATTCAGAACAGATTTTTTGCAGTACAAGATACGACTAGAAAGCTTCAACTTTTATCCATAAGCGCTTTTCCCGATGAGTTTAGAGAAGACGCTTTTTCAATTGTTCTGAAATCGCTGAAATCTGAAGACGTTAAAAATCAACAGCTAGGATATGTTATCGCCAAGAATTGGGTTGGCAGTAGCGAAGAAAAGCTAACGACAAAGCAAGTACGAGCGATACTGGACGTCGCGAAAAGTGTGCTAAACGATACATCTTTACCAGTGGAGCAACGTTTAGCCTCTCTGCAATTACTAGAAGTGATGCCCAACGTATGAAAAAAATAAAGCTTTTAGGTACGTTACTAGTGTTTCTAACTCTAGCAAGCTTAGCCGTTGAATATTACTTTGATCATCGCCCTGACAATAGCAAGGGAGAAATATCAAACATTAAAACGTCTCAGAAATGTCTGAAATCTGCTCATGAAGTCAATCGTTCTGCGCATTTAATAAATGATTCTCACGAAACCACACTAGAAAAAAAAGTAAACAGCGAAACGTCAAATCACATCCGTTTTGAAGACGAATACTCTACAGATTTAATCTTAGCTCTGTTAATGGAACTTCCAAACAATCCTAAAAGAAGAGAACTGCTGCAAAATGTTCAACAGCTAAATGAAGTACAACAAGAAGAGATTGTTTATCTCCTTACGAAGTCTGAGAGAGAGTTAGACCAAGAATCAGCCGTAGATTTAGCCATTAAGTTAAAGAGCGAGTCTGTAAGGCATCGTGCTATACGTGAACTTTTGGAGAGTAGTATTTCTGACGACGTTAAATTGATACTTTCACACGAATTGAACACTAGCCTTCCTAGCCACGCATTCGATCTCGCTATTTCTACATACTTTGAAACCCAATCGGTCAAAATCAGGACAGCACTGATTGATTCGATTTTTTCTTCCCCCGACTCTCTATCTTTATCCATGGAAGAAGTTTTCCTCGCAGTAAGAAGCGCACCGTCTGGTTCCGTAACACAACGATTAGAGCCTTTGTTTGAATGGCTTAAACACGAACATGAGGCCTTAAGTGAATCACAAAAGAAATCCATAGCCTTATTTAGTGACGACCTTTTCTTTGAAACAAATAACCTAGAACAAAAAAAAATCGCTTTGCTCATTAGACAGTTAGTTTCGTCTGAAGAGTGATATTCACCAATAAGTTAGAAAATATAAGGAAACATAAAGTGAAAAAGAGAACTCGGATAATAGCCTCAATTGGCGCGTTGTTCACAGTAGTGATGGCAACTACAGCAAGCGCTTCAGGCGTTTTGTACACTGAAAACTTCAATTCAGGTTCAGCCGGTGAATGGTCACATCCCAACGTACAGTTTAGAAATGGCGCAAACAACATC
This sequence comes from Alteromonas sp. OM2203, assembly GCF_048517045.1. Taxonomy (NCBI): domain Bacteria; kingdom Pseudomonadati; phylum Pseudomonadota; class Gammaproteobacteria; order Alteromonadales; family Alteromonadaceae; genus Alteromonas; species Alteromonas sp. OM2203. Next base: position 67,028 of record NZ_CP183210.1, on the reverse strand, counting down.
CGCATCAAATATCCACAGTATAAAGTTAATTCAAATGGTAAGGTTGGGTCTCACCCCATGATGGTAGGTCAAATCCCTATTTCAGCTAATGCTATTGATGCGACATTTAAATACAGGATTAAGCTTGAAGACAATTATGATACAAACATGGGCGGTAAGTTTTTTGGCTTGGGACCGGAAGAGCCAGTCACTGGCTGTCGCGACATTACGACAAATGGCTGGAGTGCGCGAGTTGGCATTAGGGATAAACACCCACAACTATATATATACAGACAAGGAAAGCCTGATGGTGAATGTGGCGAGATAATTCGAGCTGAACAATTCACATTTGAGAAAAATAAATGGTACGACGTAGCTCTCTATGTAAAGGTAAATAGCTCTAGTACCAAAAGCGATGCCCAAGCTAGGCTGTATATTGACGGAACTGAAGTTGCGAAAAAAACAGGTTTCAAATTTTTTGGCGGAACAAGTTCTAATGTTCCACCAGCGGCTAAAATTCAAAAAATCATTAGAACTAGCTTTTTAGGTTCAATGCCAAGCTTAACAGGGGCGGTAAAAACTGGTGAAGTATCTGCGCTTTATGACAACTTCGTAGTGGTACGTGGTAACCAGCCTTAAATTTTATAGCGTAACATTTAGTAGCGTAACATGTAGTAGCTCCTATCTGATCTGACAGTTTCGATCAATAGGTTTAGACTCTATCTGACGGTCAGCTATGAGCGCAGGCTGTGTGAAAACTATTGATCACCTTTTGGTCTAAGTACTTGCTTAATATGAGCAATCGGTCTTAAGTATCGATCCTCAATTAAGGTGACAATTGGTAAAATGAAACTATCAAAAAGCTGATAGGTTTCATGTACATGTCGAGATTTATCAAAGGTCAAAGCAGAACGCAAAGCACGATGTTTTCAGAAGTTCTGGATGACTATGTTCATGAAGAAAAACCAATTCGTGCCATCGATATGTTTATCAATTCTTTGGAGTTATCCGAGTTGGGGTTTGCTCGTTACCGACCTGCTAAAACAGGTAGACCAAGCTATTCTCCAGCAACTATGCTCAAGATATACCTTTATAGTTATCTAAACCGCATTCATTCAAGTCGACGCCTAGAAAAAGAAACGCAGCGGAATGTGGAGTTAATGTGGCTGGTTGAGCGCCTCAGCCAACACATCACCCATGCAGCGTGTTGGGCACACACCCGCCGTCACTTCGAAAAAGCATTGGATTATCATCCTAAAGAGGCGCAAACCGCCTTGGCTGAAATCCAAAAGCTGTATAAACTGGAAGCGCACATACGAAAACACGCGCTTAACGCTGACGATACCGTCCAATATCGGCTCAAACATAGCGAGCCTGCCATTGCTGCATTATTCAACTGGCTATACGAGCAACGCCAACGCCCAGAGTTATTGCCTAAAGACCCTTTCAGCAAAGCTTTAGCTTATGCCTATGAGCGCCAATTAAAATTTATCGACGTGAGTTTGAATTTTATGATGGGCTGGAGGAGTCTAAGGTTGTTGAACTGCGTTTTGCAGGGCAAAAGGTAGCCTCTGTAAAAGATAAATTTGGTAGGCGCTTGAACAACGCTCGATTAGAGCCTGTTCAAATAGCCCGCATTGGTAACGATTCGAAGCAAGATAGGGAATTTGTTCCCCTTGATAAGTTTCCTGCTATGTTAAAAGACACTTTGCTAGTGGTGGAAGACCGTAATTTTTATGAGCACCACGGTGTCTCTGTTTTTTCTATTTTACGCGCTTTGTATACCAATATTAGAGCAGGGCGAACAGTCCAAGGCGGTAGTACATTAACGCAGCAACTCGCTAAAAATATATATTTAACCCGTGAACGTTCGCTGCTGCGAAAAATAAATGAGGCGTTTATAGCGCTTATTCTGGATTATCGTTATTCAAAAGACCAAATATTAGAGGCCTACTTAAACGAGGTTTCTTTAGGGCAATCGTATAACCAAGGCGTGCATGGCATGGGCTGGGCTGGGCGTCTGAGTTTTATTTTTCAAAACCCGTTGATGAGCTTGAATACGACCAAATAGCGCTGCTAGTAGCTATGGTAAAGGGCCCGTCCTATTACAATCCTCGCCGTTATAAAGAGCGCACTATGGAGCGTCGCGATTTAGTGCTTCGCCTTATGGTAGAAAACAAATTAATAAGTACAAAGGAATACCGAGCATCGCTAAAGCGCTCAATAGACATTGCGCCAATGAAAGAAAGTTTACAATAATCATACCCAGGGTGTTTAGAATTGGTAAACCGTGAATTAAATAAATTACTACCCGATCAGCAAATATTAGATGCTGGCGTTAGAGTTTTTACTTACTTTGATTTACAAAAACAAACAGCAATGGAAAATTCGGTTGAGAAAAGCTTACCGTATTTAGAGAAACGCCCTAAAACAGATAAACTTGAAGTGGCTATTATCTCTGTAAACTCAGTTAAGGGGGGTGTATCGGCCCTTGTAGCAGGGCGTGACGTTCGATATTCAGGCTTTAATAGAGTGCTGGATACAAAGAGAAATATAGGATCTTTAGTTAAGCCCGCAGTTTATTTAACAGCACTACAATCACCAATTTATAATTTAGCCACATTACTTGATGATTCTCCGTTACAGGTAATAAACGAAGAAGGTAATGTATGGCAACCTGAAAATTTTGATCGCCAATACCGTGGTGCAATCCCACTTTATCAAGCATTTAGTAATAGTATTCCTGCTGTTAATTTAGGCTTAGATATGGGAGTGGATAAAGTTGCAAACACGCTTAAATCACTCGGAGTGGAAGATCAAATAGATGAATACCCGTCTTTACTCTTAGGTGCTTTAGAGTTATCTAGTTTTGATGTTACCCAGCTTTACACCACCATAGAAAATGATGGCGAATATAAGAAGTTGACGTCTATATCAGCACTTACCGACTCGGTAGGTAACGTGCTATATAAAAATCATGTGAGTGCAGAGCCTCGTTTTGAGGTAGCTTCTGTGTACATGACCAAATATGCAATGAAGCGTGTAACAAAAGACGGGACAGCAAGGCGGTTAAACTTACACTTTCCGTCTATTCAATTAGCTGGCAGAACTGGCACCATCAACGATTTGCGCGACAGCTGGTTTGCTGGATTTGACCAAAATACGGTAACTGTTGCATGGCTTGGCCGCGATGATAATAAAAGCATAGGTTCAACTGGCAGCGTAGGGGCGCTTGAGGCTTATATTCGTTATTTAAAACCACTTAACCCACAAGCTATTGCTGATACTCGTCCACCTTCAATTAGTTGGGCTTTTATAAACGAGCGCACAGGTAAACAAGCTCCGCTAGGATGTGGCAAAGTGATACAGCTTCCATTAAGAGTGAGTGAATTTGAGCCAAGGCCGCGCTGTATAAAATGACAACCCAAGCAACACAGCCGCTATTTAGCGGCTGTGTTGTTTATAGATATTAATAACTAAGATTTAAAAAAGCGCATTGACGTTGTTAAGTCGTTCGATAAGCGTGAGAGCTGCTCCGCGTCTTGCAGCGTCGATTGTGCTGAGACGAGTGTGTGGTCAGCCAAGTTATTAACTTCTTGCGAGTCATTTAGAGCCTGAGTTGTCGCATTGGCTTGTTGTTTTACTCGTTCAGCGATTACCTCGCCTTGATGCTTTATATCACCCATACTACTTTCCGCACTTTGCAGTACCGTATTTGTTTGGTTTGCGGCTTCAACAGATAACTCCATTTTTTCAACGCTTGAACGCATTTTAACTTGTGTATCGTCAGATGCTTTTTGCAGAGAGCTGATAATTTGGTGAATTTCTTGTGTTTGTGTTTGAGTACGTAACGCAAGTGTTCTTACCTCATCTGCGACTACCGCAAAACCTCGTCCGTGTTCACCGGCTCTGGCCGCTTCAATTGCTGCATTTAGCGCTAATAAGTTTGTTTGGTCGGCAATTTCACTGATCCCTTTACTGACTTTGCTTATTTCTTGGCTATCTTGGGCTAGTCGGTCGAGTGCTTGTTGGCTTTCGGTAAACTCCATTTTTAAATCTTGCATATATTGAGCAAGCTCCATGGTATTGCTCGACCCTTCTTTTACATGCTCTGCGGCATTTTGAGCGGTGAGGGTTGCTTGATGAGCCGATTCTTCAATTGTATGTGCAGTTTGCGCCATATCGCTTAATGCATGGCTAATTGCATTTACCCGCGTTTGCTGTTTTATTACGTCGTCGCTGGTTTGGCTACTGGCATGCGAAAGAGACTTAGTGGCATCGCAGAGTGCTTTTGTGCTGGTTTTAACATCTGAAAGTAAATGTGAAAAGGCATTGAGTAGAGCGTTATATTGCTCAGCAATAACGCTCATTTCGTCCTTCCCGATTGAGTTAAGGGTTGCTTTCAAGTCACCGTTAGCCGCTTTAGTGGCTGCTTTAGTGAAGCGACTTATGGTATCAACGACTGCAAAATAAAACCCAACCATTAAATAAAGTGCAAATAATAAACTCACTATTGAGGCAACTAATACGGTGTTTCGGGTCCACTGCTGGGTTTGTAATTTATTACTAATTAACGATTCTAGAGTTGGAATACTGATGTTGATTAAAGTGCTAATATTTTTTTGAACATCGTCAGTGAGTGCTGAAAATTCACGCTGAGTTAACTCTATATCGTCGGGTTCTAGTAGCTTTTTATCTATCGCGTTCTTAAATGCTGAGACTGATTTTTGTAGTTCATTTAAAGTGGGAAAAAGCGCTTTATTTACCGATTTATCCGCTGACGTTGCAATAGCTAGTGTTTTTAAAAGTTGCTGCTCAAATTGGGGTAACGATTTACTTAGGTTTGAAAGTGCAATAAAGGTATCTGGTGTAAATTGGTTATTGTTCAGTACTGTATTTGCGCTCGCGGCAGTTAGGTTTATTTGAGTGATAAAAGCAGGGACACGGGTTACCAATGCACGATTTAAATAGGCGCTGGCAAGTTCGCTATCTAGCGCTAAGTTAGATTGAATAGACACAAGTTCAAGCACATCGTCTACTTCGCTGTCTTTAATTTTAAAGCCCAGCGAGCGTGCCACATTTATATTTTTATCGGTTGTCCCTTGTATTTGATTGGTAAGTATTGCCCGGTAGCCTTTTAAACCTTGCTGTTCCATTTTCGACACATCAATACTTTTACTCAATAACGACACCAAAAAAAACATGCTTAGTGCTAGTGGGATCAAGAGAATGCCAAACGTGATGCTTATTTTAATTTTGTATTTTAAATTCGCCATTAAGCGCACTGCAGGCGCAGCTAACTGCCGTAATCCAGACATAAGACTCTCTTGTATTTAATAAAGAAGGGTGAAGATAAGTAGACCTTGTTATGCTTAAATATCATTCAATTATATCTATTTACAAATAAAAAAAGCCCTAGACGAAAGTCTGGGGCTTTGATCTAATAGGCATAGTGAAATTCGGAGTGTTCACCATGCTTGCCCCAAAGTACCCACAACAATACGAGTTTGAAACCGTATATATCAATGAACTGGTGCCAGAAGACCACTTGGTTCGTTTGATTGATATGGCGATAGATTTTGAGTTTATCCGCGATGAAGTGGCTCACCTTTATTGCGCGTATCGATAGAGCCCGAGACACCTTCAAACTCAACCATATTGCCGTTGGTCTAGACGCGGGCTACTTCACCGCCGCGGTGTGTCATCACCTCGAAGAGCGTCAACTGATTGGTGTAATGGGGTATCGTCGCCCTACGAAAAAAAAGCTACTTCGCTAAGCGTGAGTATGTATACGACACAGAATCTGATACGTACACTTGCCCCCAAGGCCAGATTATTGCTTACAACACCACTAATCGCGAAGGCTACCGACAGTACCATTCTGATGCAAAGCAAAGCATAAACTGCCCCGTTCGCACGCAATGCACAAACAGTAAGAATCATGCCAAAGTCATTACTCGCCATGTCTGGCAAAAGAGTATTGAGAACGCGAATGAAGTCAGGTTAAGTGAGTGGGGTAAGAAGCAATATCGAACGCGAGCTGAAACAGTAGAACTAAGCTTCGCTGACGCAAAACAACATCATGGACATCGATACTGCCGCTATCGCGGAATAAGTAAGGTCTCGATGCAGTGTCTGCTCGCCGCTGCATGCCAAAACATGAAGAAAATGGCCTTAGCCAAGGCTGCATAAGCCTAAATACACTCAAATCTCGTTCGAATACCAGTTAATCCAGTAAATAACTCGCTTATTGCCCTCTAAGAACTCAACACTCAAACAAATACGCCTCATTAAAAAATATCCCGATCGCAGCCTTCGGCTGCTCAAAAAAATAAACCCCTCCGAAAAAAGAGGGGTTTATCATCAATCTGAAAAGCCCTTAAAGGGCTTTTTCAATCTTTAGTATTGATTGCCTGTTTTAAAAGTAGGTATATAAACCCCGTTTAGGCAATGCTTGCGATTAAAGTTTTGCGAAACAGCGCTCTGCTGCAGCCATAGCTATTGGATTACCAGACAGTGTTCCGGCTTGATATACTGGGCCAACAGGAGCAATGTAATCCATAATTTCAGTTTTGCCGCCAAATGCGCCTACCGGCATGCCGCCGCCTATTACTTTAGCTAAACATGTTAGGTTAGGTTTTATGTTGTAATACGCTTGTGCACCACCAAGAGCCACACGAAAAACGGTCATTACTTGGTCAAAAATAAGCACCGATTTGTATTCATCACATACTGCGCGCAGGCCCTCTAAAAAGCCTTCAACAAGTGGAATACAGTTCATGTTACCCGCTACCGGTTCAACGATAATACAGGCAATTTCGTCAGCGTATTTTTCAAAAATAACCTTCACTTCTTCAATGTTATTAAACGATACTGTTAATGTGTGTTTAGCAAGGTCTTCAGGAATACCTGGTGAATTAGACACGCCCATAGTTAATGCACCTGAGCCCGCTTTAACTAAAAGTGAGTTGGCATGGCCGTGGTAACAGCCTTCAAATTTAAGAATTTTGTCACGATTAGTAAAACCACGCGCTAGGCGAATTGCGCTCATAGTTGCTTCGGTACCTGAGCTAACCATGCGTACTTTTTCAATTGATGGTACAAGCGCTTTTACTTTCTCAGCTATTAAAATTTCAGCTTCAGTTGGCGCGCCATAGCTAAGGCCGTTCGAGTATAAGAAATATTAACGCTATGTACTACCCACCGTGTCAGATGTATTTAAGGCTAGTTGAACGCGTGTTAAACGGGTACTTTTCAGAAATCAGTGAAGTAGTTGTCATCAAGACAGGCAAGTTAACTGGTCTTTGGTACTGAAATCTGCAACAAGATATTTGAAAGCCCTCACCCCAACAATTTGCGTGTTTAAGTAATGGTAGGTTTTTGTGGTTCATGCACCAAAGTCGAAGTCACGTTGAATGGTATAGTCGCTGAATGCGTCAATGCTTGGTGGCGCACGAAGTGGCGGCGTACGGGGATTATTGCTCGCTTCCGGTAAATTGTGCTTGTCCAAATATGACAAAATTTTATTGATAATGATCGCGTCAGTTATGCAAGCAATGATCTTTAGCAATGCTTAATACCAGTCGGCCGCGACTTGCAATGGCGTTGGGTCTTGTCGCGTCGACACCCACAGCACTAACGCTCTTCTCGTGGTTTCAACATCGTCATTTTCAGGAATAGGAAGTGATGCACCGTGCTTTCCCTCTAATTCCCCCATAGGTGCTTTGACATAATCAATAACCACAAAGTCATGGCTTAACACCCTGTTTGCATTCTCGCCGCGCTTTACTGAGGTCTTAATACCAAACCCGAGTAACGCCGCGTGCGCGACTAAGTCACTCTCTTCAAAGCCATCTTGCGATTTAACATACTGAGTGTCTATCTGACTGTTTCCTACCTCAGCCTCCAAGTATCCTGCTAACATAGGTACGCTTTGAGGTATTGGTTGTCCTCGAAACCATCCATTCCATCCTTTGCCATTAAGCGCAAAGCCTGGTGTACCTACGGTTTTTGATTTTCCCACGCGTTTGTAATCGCGCTGTCTTACACTAAACGCCCTGTTAGCAAACGGGTCTTTCCAACCCAAGTAATCCCAGTAGTCCACGTGAAAGTTAATAGGCACGAGCGACTGCCACAGAGAGGTACTATCTACCATTGTCGACAGCCATTTTTCAGCAGGCGGGCAGCTGCTGCAACCTTGTGAGGTGTAGATTTCTAGTACCGTCGTTGGCGACGTTGAGCTGTAAAGCATTATTGCCTTTTCTTCTCTTTTATTGCCACCTTCACCCTCTATTTCAGAATTATACGCATTTATCGTGTCTGTTGAGTTAATGTGCCAGTCATAGTCAATAAAGCGTACTTTATAGTCGCTCGGTATAGGCGTTGTAAGGTATCGATTAATGTACTGCGGTAAATCTCGCGCTTTGCCAGAGTCGACAAAGTCTTCTGTGTAGAAGTCGAGTATTTCAGAAATATAGGCACGTTTTGCTTTATTATCTAAATAAAAATGCTTAGGTTTAGCAAAGAACTCCACCGTTAAACTTTCAAGCACCTCATTTAGATTATCGGCATAAAACGGCTCTTGGGGTAACCTTGGACAGTCTTTTACCATGCAGTTAAGCGCAAAGTGAACACGAGGCTCATTAAGCGGTCGAATCACGTCATTCTCGTAGTCGTATAAATTCGTCTCGTCGCCACCAATAACAACATCGCGAAACTTAAAGAAGCTAGCCCGGGAAAAAAAGCTGGTAAAGCCATCCGGTATATCTCGTTCAATAACCCCGTACATGGCCAATGCATTGTAGCTATTGATATGATAAGCCAGCACAGCTTCAGGTGTAGGAAACAATGAAGGCGTTTTGCTCGGGCTCACCGCGCCAATAAACGAAACGACATTTTCAAGCTTTGCCATGTCCTTTGATAACGCTTTAAAGTTTGTACGCCCTTGGTCATCTACATAGGTTTTAAGCACATACGCCCAGTCCTCTAGTGCTTTTTGATAGTCTTGCTTCATTTGCAAAGCAGTATCATTTGAAGCGGCAACACTAACGTTTGATACCGGAAGCAAGTAAACCAGTGTGAGGGACAAGAAAAGTAAAAATGATGTCGATACTTTGAAGGCGACTTTAGACCATGACGATGTTTCGTAAGGTTTAATCATAGGGCTTTTTCCCCGGTAAAATGTGTTTGCTGCGTGCTCTCATTGGTGTCTTTCGACATAGCTGTTGGCGAATCGCCACTGAGAACAGTTATCGGAATAATGTTTTCACCGTTATAACGCTCGCCTTTGTAACGTTCGCTCAACGGTTCGTACTGCTTAACCTGGCCTCTTGCATTAGTATAGGAAAGCGGCTTTAAAATGTAGTCGTCACGTTGTGCATTATGCTGACACATTGATACAGGTCCATCTGCGGTCATAACCATAAAAGAACAGGCATCAACGCGTTCCTTAACCAGCCCATTGGCATCCATAAAATTTTGAACAAAAAAAGACAATTTATGCACTTTGCCCGCACTACGTATGAGGCTAGAACGCATTTCAAATAGTTTTTTACACGCAGCTTTTGTCAGGAGACCAATCCACCGCGGTTGCGCCAGCAATGCCTTGGTATAGTCTGCAATGATGCGCCACGTTCCATCCTGTCGAGTCGTTTGAATATGCTTAAAGTCTTCTATAAATTGGGCGAACAATGCAGCATCATCAACCACAGAATACACCGTGTTGTTTGAGACTAACGTGGGCATATAACTATGACAATCACTGTGACCAATGCGTACCTTTTCCCAAGGTAGAGACTTATTAATTGCACTTTCAATTGCGCCTTTAACCGTTAAAGGGTCTACCACATCGTTTCTAGCCCCCCACTCTCCTCGCCCAGTTTCAGCCTGCAACTGAAGTGAAGCAAAACTCACCGTGTCAGCGTGTCTAACGAAGAAGTCCACCAGCATGGGTAATTCTGCAAAGTTGCCGTTGTGAACTGTGGTATTAAAAATGACCATTAAGCCCAACCCTTTCGCGCGGGCAATGTATTCTTCTCTTATGGCATTAAGTGAGCGTTCGTCGTCATACCCCTTTCGCTCTTGCGTGGTGTCGACATGAAATGCAACGTCATTGAGCCCTGCTTTGGCGAGTTTTTTTAACAGCGCTCGAGAGGCTTCAATACCGTTGGTAAATAGCGCCGTATGTAAACCAAGCTTGTTAGCATACGCCACAATATCTATGAGCTCGCTGTGCTTGCGCAACGTAGGGTCGCCACCAGTAATTTGCACACTAGTACCAGGCCCGTAGTGCAAAAGGATATTGTCCAGCCGTTGAAAAACTTCCTGAATGGGAATATCACGAACCGCTTGCGAATGCTCAGACAAATAGCATAAGGTGCAATCTAGATTACACTTTTGTGTGATTTCTACAGCGACGCACCCTATTGTATGTGTGCGCCCAAGTAACTGATTAGGAGTGAAATGTTCACCCATGCGTTGTCTGGTATGAGCCAGTTGTTGTTCTCTTGTTTTAACTGGTGAACACGCCATGACGAAGCGCCTTTAAAAACTGCAACATAATCAAAAAGACCTTTTACTATGAGAAATTCTTTCACTGCTTGGTGTTTTTTTACGCTGCTAATTACGAATTTTCACTGTAGCGCGCTGGAAAATAGCCAGTCTAAAGACGCGCCAGAGCGTTATTATGATCACGTAGTGCGAGAAGTATTTTCAGACCCCTACCCTTTTCCTCCACAGTATGAAGTAAGTCGCGATCTCTTTGACAAAGGCAGAGAAAATATCCTTTTAAAACATGCAAAGCGCACGCTGTCGAGTAACGCTGATTTTGTTGAATTAGAAACCAAACAAAAACTGCTACAAGCCAACGGTATTTGTTTTGCGGGGATTTGGCGTATAGCAAACGATAGTCCTTATTCTGGGCTTTACGCCAGTAGCACCAATATACCGGTTATTGTGCGTGCTTCTGTTAGCTTAAGCGGCACAAAGCAAAAAGATAAAAGAGCCTTTGGCATGGCAATAAAGCTGTTTCCAGGCTCGCATGCAGATGGCATATCGACAGAGAACCTCTTTGTTATGCACTCTCTGGGGGGCACAAAAACAAAGCAAGTTTTGCGTTTAGCCATGACAAATGAACCTGCACTGGGTGAGTTACCGCCATTTAGTCAATTGCTGACAGCTTACCGTTTGGAAAGCGACTTAGAACAAGCCGATCAAGTGTTCAGTAAAGATAGGGCTAACGCGAGGTTTAGACCGGTTTCACACATAGGAAAAGTGGATGTGCGCAATGCACCAGTAAACACTCAAAAGGCTGAAAAGCGCTCTTTTTATGCGCCCCGCTGGCTAAAACTCATCCCCTCACCAGACACGGTGTATGTCGATAAAGACGATTTTCGAGAAGAGCTCAATGTTTTTCATTACCCAAACCATGAAATCAAATGGGAAATACACGCGGCTAATGAAAATGAGGCTGGCGTTGATAGCGCGTTATGGCAGCATATAGGGACGCTTACCGTTACAGCGTCAGTGGTCTCACTCACTTGTGATACTCGTCTGCATTTCAACCACCCAGCAATACCTTAGTGCAAATGAACTAGAACGACGATTTACCGCGCTCTACCGACAAGAAGCGATGTTCAAACAGCACGGTATTGAATTAAGCCGTAAGACGATGGCGGACTGGATAATCCGCTGTGCTGAGTTGTTTAAACCGCTTTACGAGCAGCTTTATCAACACCTATTAAAGCAACCTGTTATAGCGGCGGATGAAACCACGCTAAAAGTGGTTGAGTCTGAAAAAGCGAACAGCTATATGTGGTTGTACGCCAGTGACGCTGATTCACCTAGCGGTAATATCCCCGATACAGCGACATCCAATATCGTGTTGTACGATTATTACAATAGTCGCGCTGGGCAATGCGCAGTAGACTTCCTGCAAGGCTATAGCGGCTACCTACAAGTGGATGGCTATCAAGGCTACGAGCAAACGCAAGCGACCCTTATCGGTTGCTGGGCCCATGCACGTCGTAAGTTTATGGAAGCCAAAAAAGGTGCGGGTAAAAAAGGCAGTGGCGAAGCAGACTGGGCACTCAATCACATCCAAAAACTCTACCGCATCGAAACCCAGCTAAAAGATAAAACGGTGGAGGTGCGCTATCTCACCAGACAAGAAAAGAGCCTACCGTTGCTCAATCAGCTTCACGCATGGCTAATGAAATCAGTTCAAAAAGTGTTACCGAAAACTAAATTAGGTGAAGCGATACAATACTGCTTGAATCAATGGGAAAAGCTAGCGCGTTATACACTCGATGGCCAACTAAATATCGATAATAATCGAGCTGAGCGCGCGATTAAGCCGTTCGTCATAGGCAGAAAGAACTGGCTGTTTAGCCAAACCGCTACAGGTGCAAACGCCAGTGTAATGCTCTACAGCATCATCGAAACGGCAAAGGCCAACGACCTCAATGTGTTCGAGTATGTGATGGCTTGTCTTGATGAACTGAGCAAGCCTAACGTCGGTGTTGAGCAACTGCTACCATGGTTGTTTGCTAAGCGCTAGGTGGGATTACCGGACGCTTACAAAGAACCATAAAAAGCTAAGCTTCTTAATCAGTCAACGCAATATAAAACTAAAAGTGAAACATTTAGATTGATAGTTATTTAGTTTCTGTTGACAGCATTGACTCACACTCAGCAACCTCTAGAGATAAAACAAAAAAGTACTATTCGATGCAAGAGGTATTTTTGCATCCAATGCTCTGTAAACACGCAGTTTTCAACAGCTAGTTTCGGGAAGGAAAGCGGCTGAATCTTTTACGGCTAATTTTGTGAATTCGAGATACTTTCAATCTATCTAATGCGTAATAGATAACCCTAAACGACCGGAATACGCGCGTTTCTGCCGTTTAAATATTAATATTTGAACGGCAGCTATTGGACTTGAGTTCAATCATTTGAATCTGACAGTTCAAGTTGAGGCTGATTCACGTAACAAAACAATCTTTTTAGTTGTTTTGTTACGCTTTTCTACAACTACAGCCACTTTCATTTGCCCAAGATACAAATCGATGTTGCTTGACCTACTATATTGCGCTTAGCGCTCTATATAAAATACATTTCGATTGTATAGATTTTCTATCGATACCAACCTTTCCTCAATACAAGGCTTGTGCGAGCTTTAGGCTGTTTTCGCGTCACGGACACTAGTATTATTTTTACTTAGTTTGGCACTCGAGTTCTCTCATAGACGTTGTTAGTAATTTATATAGCTTACTCTTAACATCTGAGTAATTCGGATCATTCGCAATTTTATTAGCATCATCAGGGGCTTTGTGTTACTGCAGATTTATCACCTGAAGATAGGTGGTGCGTTTATCACCACTTCCCTCGGCGAGAAGATAGTAAAACAACTTACCTTCTGATATATAAACGACGCCTTTTGAAAATTTAGCTGAACGCTTAATACCGCTATACACCCTCGTAAAACCATTCGTTCCGCCTTTAGCCTGTTCAATGAAGGGCTGTCCGTTTTCCAAGCCAATGATGTAAATGTTGTCTCCTGACGTGTAAATATTGTTGGCGCCAACAAAATCTTCAGACGTAATAAATTCTTTAGAACCAACTGGCTTATAATGATGAAGATTGACTACAGTTTTATTTTCTTTGTCTTGAACGCGGCTAATGATGTGAACGTCTCCTTTATCTGTGATGGTCCAATCGAAACCACTCACAATGTGTACGCTGTCTTTTTTCTGTGTTTTAACCCAATCTCCGGTTTCAACAACTAAAGCGGGAGATGCATCAATTAATGGAAGTTGAATGGGTTCGCCTTTGTAATTTTTCCAGTCAGATAAACCCAGTGGATTGTCTGAATACATAAAGTAGACGCCATTTTGATAGCGAAACTTGTCTTCCTTATTATTTAGTCGTCGTTGAAAGGCAAACCCTAACGTATTATTAGCAAACTTCATGTTTCCGTAGTTGCTCCACGTGTAGGGTAATCCATCCTCTTTGACGTTAAGCTTGTTTATGCTCTTAAACGGTGACCAAATACCATTACCTATGTATCGATTGAAAATACCTTTCCCGTCATGCGAAGTCCCCTGCCTGATATAGAAAAACAAGTCACCTTGACCATTTTGAAAAAACTTTGGGTAAGTAAGTTTGGAGAATGCAGCGTGGTCTTCTTCTCCCGTCATCGATATGTGGTTATAGTCACTATCACCTTCACTATGAACACTCGAGTCCTTTACAAATAGGTCAAGACTGAACGCATCGTCTTGCACAGATGCTGCGCCTGGCACACTGTATGAGTATCGAAAATAGTCTTTCTCAAAACTACCGTTACCGCCTGTATCTGAGTGCTTGCTATAAGCATGCACATCAAACACTAAATGAATAGACTCATCTCTAGGACTTATTCCAACAGCAATGGTGTTGTGTGTTTCACCAATCCACCACCGACCGACCAGACCTGTGTGCCTATGAGGAAACTCTATATGCTTGAGTTGACCATTTTTAAGGTTTAGGCGCGATAACATCATGTGCCGGTTGTACTTTCCGCCTTTGTACCACGTCATAAAGACGTAGTGCTTATATGTTTTGATGGCATCGCCATGTGGGGATATCGCCGAGCCATACTGGTAGTTATATCCTCCGTCTCGATTGTTCTCTGTCTCCAAAGATCGGTGCACGTTGCCCATTTTTTTGCCGTCAAAAAATAAGGCGCTATCGGTGATTTTCACTTCTTTTTCTAAAAACACAGTTTGGCTAGGGGCTGATTTATCCTCACGCGTAGAAAGACACCCTTGAAGAAAAAGTAAGATACTTATGATGCATATAAAACTAGCTATTCTCATTTTACAGCTTGACCCTCTTTATTGGTTTTAGCAGCACTGGTCCAATTAACCCTGAGCGCTGAAGCTCTGTTGTCTCGGTTAACCGGGTTTCAAATGTGATTTGGGTATTGAATGCTTTAGGTTTAATTGAGTCAGGGAACGCCTCGGGAAACGTTAAGTCACCTACAAGCCTGTTTAACCAGGTTGTTGCAACCTCGACTTTTATTTCGTTGTCGCCTACACGCAGCGCTTTGGTAATATCGGTGGTGAGAGGCCTACTCCATAGCTCTGCGAAACTTTGGCCATTAACGAACAACCGCGCTATTACCCCTACCTCGCCCAAATCGATAAACCAACGTAAATCTTCATGCAATTGTTCGCTATTCATGGTTATCGTAGTTTGATAGATAACTTCACCAGAATAATGCTGTAGCGCAGTTGGTGAGAGTTCTGTCAGCGAGGTTAAGCGCTCTAGCACTAGCGATGTATCAACATCTCGCTCATCTTCAAAATACACATTCCATGGGCCTTTGACCACTAAAGCAGAGGGTATCGAGCTTATTGACACGTCTTTGACTGAGCCATCTGAAAGTGTTACTTCGTATTTGCCGTTTTTAGGCGATGTAAAAATAAGCGCGCCATCGGCGTCGATAGTGCTGTCTACCCATACAGATGCTGGAACACTGTCATCCATGTCAAAAGAGATTTTTGACTGAACGCTGCTTACATTTTTATTGTTGATACTGCTCTGGCGCTCTGTACTTTTTTCTTTTTCAAAAACGATAAACGCTGAACCTAGCCCCTGAAGGAACAAGGGTACTGTTATTTTATGCTCCCCGGATGTGTACCGTGCAATCTTCACAATTTCACCCGTTATTGGATCCCATAGTTGAGGGGTCACATTTGGGTTATGCAAGCGGAAACTTGGAGAAATCTTTTGTGGCTCGTCCGATTGATTCGCCACAAAGTAAATATCGTGGGTTTTACTACGTCGATGGCTCCAAATCACGGTATCGGGTAAATTCCCCACATCTGGCGGAGAACCTATCTTTGCTAAGATTTGCTTAAATTCAGTCTGCTGAGAATTTTGGTAGAAGACATTACCCAAACCATATTGTCTGTGCGTGATATCTACGCCGTTTATATCCTGCCACAATAGATTTGAATAGTGCTGCACTTCAGTATCAGCATGCGGAAAACTCTCTAGACTTGGTGAACTGCTGGGTTTAGGTCCGTATATGCTGCCTCCAGCTTTAACGAGCTCTGAAATTTTCTTCAACAACTCAGGGCGTATAGTGCTTACGTCAGGAAGTACTAGCAGCTTATAAACACTACCGTTAGGTAACTCGAACTGGCCATTTTCAACGCTGAGCTTGTTTAGAATAATTTCAGCGTTGATGAAATCATAGCTATAACCGGATGGAACTTCTGGCCCAATGGCACCAGTCATTTTCGGTGCATCTTCACCAATAAAATACAGGATATCTGCAACATACTGGCCTTGCTGCAACATATAATTTGAACGTTTAACATAGTCTAGCCAGCTTCCCATGTAGCTAAACCAAGTATTGTTTCGATTAAATTCCGAACCAAACCATGCGTTCACGCCCGGTCTTTTATCCTCGTATGCTTGCTGAATGTAGACATGCAAAAGCGTGTGGTTTACACCTTCGACAAACGACCAATCGCCTCGTTTTTTAAAACTCCATGGGTGGTTTTTAAACGATTCACTTCTTCCAGAGGTAAAGGACTCAGACATGACCGTTCTATGCCCGTAAATGTGAGCGGCTGACGAAGCGGCTTTAAGTTCTATAGCGCCCAGATTGCCAGAAGCCCAAAACTCGCCACTCACAATATCGGCTTGCCCACCGTATTGCAGGAATTCGCCGGGAAAACCCCAGTGTCCATAATTCTCCAGCCATAATTTCAAGCCATGCTCGTGCGCCCGTTCTCTCAAGCCCGCAGCATAAGCATGCGCCACCTTATCAGCAACTAAGCGTCTGACATCCCATAAAAATCTCTCGCTCTGATCAGCGCTGTTAACAATTCTTCCAGTGTAAACAGGTAAAAACGGGGTTGGATCGTAGCCATATTGATGCTTAAACTGATGCTTGAAATCATCTGTCCAGTTTTGCGCCCCTTTTTCGTAACTATCAACCACGACATACTTGAGCGCAATTCGCTTTTCGGGTGGCAAAGCACTTAGTATTTTTCCAACGTAAGCATCGAAATGGTGCTGCGCAAGTTGCTTATTGAGCTTGTCTACTTCAGGGCCTCTTGCTGAATGACTCGAAGGTCCGTTTGTCGCCCCCGTGGGACGCATAAAGTAGTGAACAATTGTCCAATTACCCTCGGGCGCCTCCCAGTTAAGCTTTTTACCGTCAAAGAGCTTTGTAACGTCAATTACGTCACCGGCTTTAATGGTCAATTCTGCATTCTGATTAGGCACCGGCTTTTCCCATACATAGCTATCATGTTTGGGCTGAGGCGTTGGATGAACCTTAGCTAGCTTTTTTTCAACAAAGCGTTCTAACGTATACTGACCGCTTAGCTTTATCTCTTTCAAACCCGGAGACAGCTCAGCAGGGCCTCTTCCGCGCTTTATATTACTAATTAAAATCCGAAACTCTGTTGATTCTACTTCTGCAAAAGAAACAGCTATTGGCGCATCGTGTTCAGGTCCAAGCTCCGGCCTGGATGGTGGTCGCTGCATCGAGAACGTCGAGAGTGTCTCGAATTCGCCGTTTCTATTCATGTACTGTAAGTCAACTTCAGCTGAAAAGGCGTGTTCTGGATAAATTAAAAGCGACGTTACAACCTGACGTTTTTCATGACTTATATCTATTTGCAGTCTGCTGTGCTTGTCTAGCGCATGTTGGGGAAATGACCAGGATGAACTCAAATCATCATCAACAAGCACTGATACATCAGTAGGTATACTTCTCTCTTCTGAAGATAAAGTCGCCGCTGTTGCTAGAAAACCCTTTCCCTTGTGCGACATGAGTTCAGCTTGTGGCGTCTTAAATGCTATTAAACTTACTGTCTGGTGAAACCCTTCAGGAGTAGTTAACTCAAGCGGTTTGTTACTTATGTCACTAAACTGATATTCGTTGCTGTCTAGATAACGCATCGATTTTTCGGGGGCTACCCAAGGCCCTCCAGACTGACTCCAGCCCGGTGAATTAAAGATCCCAACATCAATATTGTACTCAGCGGCTTTTTCGATAGCGAAATAAAGATGCTCCCACCACACATCGCTCAATGCTCTGGTTTTTCCATATTTTCCATTGCTTGGATTTAGATGGATAATGCCGATTAACGCAGTACCAATTCCCGCTTTTTGCATCGCGGCTAAGTCGTTTTCAATACCACTTTTGGTTATGTGATCATTTACCCAATACCAATATACCCATGGCTTAACTGCATCAGGAGGGCTCATAAAATTCTGAGCTAACTCCTTGGCATCAGCATCGTAGAACTCTTCAGGCATGGGCGCATCGGGTATGTGAATCGACTTTGTTTCAGTCTGGGTTTTGTGTGCACAAGCTAGCAGAGGTGTACCCAAAGCTAGAGTTACCAAGAGCAGATTAGCAGACTTAAAAATAAATCTAATCATGCTCTGGTCTACTTGCTTTTTGAATGGTGTAGAGGGTCACAGGGCCTATAAGCCCTGAGGGCTGAAGATTCTTAGGCTGCTTTTCAAAAAAGTTATACCCTGTAAAAGTAACGCGTTCACTAGGCGGAGGGGGAGTATTTTCAGTAATCCACGGAACCGTATCTCCCGTCATTGAATAGCCGCTGGTGTCTGGAAGCGCTTCATCACCTATTAAACGATTAACCCACGTGTTTGTGATGCTCACTTCAAGTTCATTGTGTCCCGCTTTTACATAATCTTGAATATTTAGAACGAAGGGGGGCTTCCACAGCGTGGCGATAGACTTACCGTTTAAAGAAACCTCAGCAATTTGCTGAACGTCTCCAAGGCTAAGGTAGAGGGGCTGCGATTGATTTATAAACGCTTCATCGATAACAAGTGTATTTTTGTACACCGCCTTACCGGAATAATGTTTAATGCCCGATACATCACTCGTCGTCCAATCAATGAGATTTTCGAAACGGACATCACCTGGACCAGCCCATTTCTGATCAAAATGAACTTCCCAAGGGGAGTCAAACTTGCTCAATATGTTATGCTTATTTGCATAAGTATCGACTAGCAGTTGATTCCTTGAACCGTCGTAAGGTGGTTGTTCGTCATCTCTTCTTATCAAAACGAAACGCGATCCAAAAGGTTCCAGTGGGATTGTTGTCACAAGACGCGTTTCATTGCGAACAAAATCTGTTATTTTCTCTATAGTTCCATCATCAGCATGCCAAATTTCTGGTACGCCATCACCTTCTCTAATATCTATTTCAACAGGCTTAAATGATGGTTCGTCATTATAAAAATAATAGAGATCGTTGTTATCTATTCGGCGATGTGCAAATGCATGCGAAGGCTTGCCATCGATAAACAGATCGGGCTCATAACCCAATACTTTTATTGTTTCTTCGAGATCGTAAGTACTTATTGTGCCTTTCCCGTAGTGCAATACCTTACGATCATCTGAAGAAGGCTTGCCCCATAGTTCATCAACAATTGTGTCAAACTCGTGTTTTTCCGGCCACTCACTGAAACCAATGACTTTTTCGGGCCTATCGCCAATAACAGTGGCGCCATCTGACACCAACTCTTTTATTTTACGTAGCGTCTTTAGGTGTAAGTACTGAGTTTTGTAAAGATGTAATGCTCTATATCGCGTGCCCTCCGGTAACACTAAGTGACCATTTTCTACTTGTATTCGGTTAATTAGAACGTCTGTATTGACATAATCGTACCCAAATCCATCTGGTACTGATGTATTGTTTGCGTTACCCACGCGTAGAGGAGCTATATCTCCCAAATGCACAAGAAAATCAGCATCTGGGACACCTTGCTGCAGCAAGTAAGACCCCCTAGCTAAATATTTAAACCATTCAGTACCACCATTACTCCACCACGTTTGTGTTCTATCTATATGGGAGCCAATGGAGTCCATTGTCATGCCTGGTTTTACATGATTATTGGGTTGATGAGCAAAACGGTGAAACATAGTTTCATTAATGCCCCTAGCCCACATTTCATCGCCGTAGTGTTTATAAAAATAGGGATGGCCGTACCAATTGACCGTTCTTATTGAGGTAAAGGATTCTGCTGAAACTACTTTCTTTCCATAGACGTGTGCTGACGAAATAGCCGCCATCACTCTGCCGTTGTACTGTTGATCTCTTACCCAAAACTCTCCCATTAACCGATCTGCCTTTCCACCTGCTGCTAACTCGTCGAAAGGTCCCCAGCCGTAAGGCTCTATATAAGATTCGAGGCCATGTTTATTCGAAAGCTTGGTGAATTCGCCAAAATAGTTTTCTACCATTAAATCAGAAAGATGCTGCCGAAACTCTTGAAGCACAGCACCCGTGTGAGCGGGCGATTCGATAACCCGCCCTGTAAGTAAGGGTAACCATGGAATAAAGTCATACCCAAATTTATCTTTAAAGCTTTTTTCTATTCCTCTTGTCCAGTTCTGGCCTCCGACTTCATAACTGTCTATTTCTGTGGTTTTCAGTGACTTTATGCCTTGCTCATTCACCTTTTTGACCAGCTTACCTACGTAATTATCAAAGTGATGCTCCAGTGCATTAGCGTCGAACTTGTCGATTTCTAATCCCTCGCCCTCAATTGTCGCAGGGACATTAAAGGCACCTGTGCTGGTATAACCAAATCGTAAAATTCGCCAGTCTCCGTCGGGTATTGCTATTCCCTCTGGGGGCATAACTCCACGATGTAGAACTTGAATATCTCTTGATGCGACTATGGCGGCTTCTGCGATAGTCGGCGTCATACTCAGCTTCCCACGCTCCATGGAATTCATGGATAACCAATCATTTATCCTTGGTACTGACCACAGATCAAAACGCTTTATTGTGATAGGTTTGGTAAATGAAATTCTGAAATATTTGGCTGTAAATCCATCTTGGCTTTCATTAACAAGTTGCGGACTAAACGCCCACATTCTCGCACCGGTTCTGGGCCGACGTAGGTTTTCAACCACTGTTTCAAAGTTAATACCGTCATTTGAAATAAGTAGTGCGGCGTCCCCATGCCGGTCTGGTGTTTCTATTTGCAAACTTCTCAACGTAGCAACATCATCAAGCTCAACTTGCACCCAATATTCATCGTTTTCATTTTTCTCGAAAATAAATTCTGTATCCCAGTCTCTGTCTGACAAAACTTCAGCATTTAATGTCGAATCTGATGAGCTTATTCTTCCGGTCGAAAATAAATTGTGACTGGAATACTCATCTTGGGGAATAGCAATTACTGCAATATCTTTATAAAGCCCTTCTGCGAAACCTGGTTTCAAAGGTAAATGTCTATTTCCGCCAGAAACAGACTGCTCAGACCACGTTACCCGCTTCATTGACTGCTCTGGCGTAACCCATGGTCCACCACTTGATGTCCATCCGTCAGCGTTATGAATGCCGAACTCAATATTGTACTTATCTGCCTGTGCCGCGGCGTGGACAAGGTGATCATAAAACTCTTCAGTACCGAATCTAACTGGCCCACGAGAAGAGTAAGGCCAGTTACGTCGATGTACGTGAAAAAATATTGCACCACCGATGCCGGCTTCTTCGAGTGCTTTGAAATCCTCAGAAAAGCCTTCTTTTGTCAAATTACCATTCATGGCGTGCATCCACGTTTTGGGCAGATAATCATTATTAGGTTGCATAAACGCATCAGACGACAGTGTGTCGCCGAATGCACTAATCGAAAAAAAAACGCTGACTAAGAACATGTTCGGGAGAAAAAACCTAGTACACACTAACAATTTATTAATTAAGTTTTGATTCATATTGATTATTTTTGTAACATCATGATTACATATGACTGAATATACACGACATAGATACGGTTTAAAAGAAGGGTAAATTCTTAATCTATTAGCGGCTCTATAAGTAATGAGAATGATGACACGATGAATAACACGGCAGAGTCTTTTTTTAGTAAACAGTTTCAGACACAAGTTAGTCGCGCCCTTTCCATAGTGCTCACAGTGGGTATTCTGGGTTCAGCTTGCAAACCTGATAGTGAAGAAATGGGCATAGCCGAGGGAAGCAATTTTTACTCTCAGCGCGAGATATTGATAGAACGATACTCTCAAACAGATAACGTGTTCGAAGCGCTAGCAGCTCAGGTTGACCCATCAGATCCTGAAAGCGTTGATTACTGGCGCTGGCGCATAGACCAATATATGTATGGTCAATACCCTGACTACCAACCTATCTATGACGATTACAGAGAAGGTAAAGCTTTCGAAGATATTTACTCAATACCAGAAGAAGGGCTGGGCTCTAAGCTTACTGTGCTTAAAAAAGACAATGAGTTGCCCACTGGCTATTTCACTGATAACTTGCAGGGTAATCCCCACCGGGGTTGGCACTATGTTGATGGAGATACCGTATTCATTACATACCAAGGCCATCTTACCGACCCCTATGTTGCCGCCTATAACCTTGAATCGCATCAATGGC
Organism: Alteromonas sp. OM2203; assembly: GCF_048517045.1. NCBI lineage: Bacteria > Pseudomonadati > Pseudomonadota > Gammaproteobacteria > Alteromonadales > Alteromonadaceae > Alteromonas > Alteromonas sp. OM2203. Next base: position 44,601 of record NZ_CP183210.1, on the reverse strand, counting down.
AAGGACCAATTAAAGCCGCTGACAGCACACTTTCAAAAGGCGAGAGGAAAATAGACAGTCACGGCCGTCCAACCATAGAAATGGATACGCAAGGGTATCTACACATAGTTTATGGCGGGCATGGCGGAGAGCGAGAGGATGGGCTTAATCCGCTTTCTATCGACACACCTCATGCTGGCGGCAGAATGTTGCATGTTGTATCTAGAAAACCCTATGACATTAGCGAGTTCGAATACGTAGATGATATAACGCCTTTTGCCTCATACACGAAAAGCTACAAAATGGGGAATGGCGATATCTACCTATTTACGCGGGCTGGAACCCATAAGTCCCCGTGGGTGTATTACAAAATGCCAGCAGGCTCAAAGCGATTTGAAGAGCCAGTCATCATTACTTGGCCAACACCGCAATCAGACGACCCTATTAACGTTGATACATTTTACATCAACTCTCTTAAAATCTCAGATACCGAGATAGCCATTAGCTTTCTCTGGCATGAATGTAACTTCTTAGAAGTCCACGATAAGGAAACCTATGCCCGTATCAACGCCTACTACATGCGTTTAGATACAACAAGCGGGCTATTCTATAACGCGCAAGGCGAGAACATTGAGCTTCCGGTCACAATTGACGTGGCGAACGACAAGATGCTGGCGTTCGATTCAACAAATAGAGAGGAAACACCTTTTGGTACTTCTCCCCTTTCACTTAGCAGTGGCGCGCCTGCTGTTGCCTATGAAGCTCGTACAAAAGACTATCGAGAGTGGCGAATGACCGCATTTAAAGAGGGTCAATGGGTACACAGCCTACCAATGCCTGATACCGCAAATCGCACACTTAAAAACCAAGAGGGTGCCCTGGTATCCTCTGTCACAGATTTGGTTCAACTGGCACAACGGAACAATAGTTTTGAGGCAGTGGTCACTTATCGTGATGAAAATAACACCATGAATTTCGCTTCAGTTACCAGTACAGACGGGACTAACTGGACTATTCAACAGGTGTATCTCTCGCTTGAAAACACGCGTATGCAAATGGACCCGATCAAAGACGAAAAGGGCAACCGTCACGGTGTCATTTTGAATTTGAGAAAGGGCGCATCGCAGCGGCTCTATCTATGGCACGATGGTAAATTTCAGGCTCCAAGTGCCGGTGAAAGTAATATGGATATTACCTATGAATCTTTCGAAAATCAGGGTTGGAATGCTACATCACCACGAGGCTTCACTCCTGGGTTAAAGAAGGCAGCACCGCAGAACTTCATGTTTAATCAGCTCCAAAGCGAACGTGCTTTTTCTATTGAGGAAGGCATAGTCAGAAGCGGGAAATATGCCGCTAAACTGTTTTGGGACCATAATAACCCTGCGGCTTTCAATGGAGCTGACACAAAGATTGACAACGTTGATCGCAAGGCGATGTTTCACGGGTTTAAAACACAGAAAGTAGCGGGCGCAGAGGCATGGTATGGCTTTAGTGTTTTTTTTCCTAGCGAAGGAACGCTTGACGAACCTAATCCGTGGCTATTTTTTCAAATACACGGAAGCGCAGATAAGCGTCTGAAGGAACATTCTAGAAATCCACCATTCAGTTTAACGCTAACCCCAGACGGGTTGCGAGGCGCATGGAAATGGGACCCACATGAACTAAGTCCAACTCGAAATGGCCACGGCACAGAGCATTTCGAAGTACCCGGATTAAAATCGGACTATTTAGATCGGTGGGTAGATTTCGTCTTACATGTAAAAGTGGATTATTCAGACAATAAAAACGGTTTTATAGAACTTTGGGTTGATGAAGAAAAGGTACTAGATAAACACAATATTCAATTTGGATATAACGACGACAAAGGAATTTATCCATCGTGGGGCATGTATTTCAACGGCGATCTTAGTGGTATGCAAAATGACCACTACCTGTATTTAGATGAAATACGAATGACTGACTCAGGTGAAGCATCGTACAACGATGTTGCACCCAGATAGCCCAAAAAATAACGTACAAGAACATATTAGATTTCTGCAAGGATTACTCAAGATGTTGCCAATATCACGCCCCACAAAAATGTATAGTTACCTTGTGTTCGCGCTACTTATGTTAGCCGCACTGATGGCCGCCAGCGCTCGTGCTGAAAGTGCGACTAGGCAATATATAAATTTCAATGACGGCTGGAAGTTCACTTTGGGCGACAATGATATTTATAAGAAAACAACGTTCAATGACAGCGGGTGGACTACCGTGGAGGTACCGCACGACTACATCTACGAAGAAGGTGTTAGTGAAGCCGGTTCCCAAGGCCAGTCTGGCGGATATCATGGTGGGGGCACGGCGTGGTACAGAAAGCATTTTGCCTTTGACGATGCATGGAAAGATAAGCAGGTTTGGCTTCAATTTGAAGGCGTTTATATGAACAGCGAGGTGTGGATAAACGGCCATTTTTTAGGTAAACGTCCATACGGCTACATCAGTTTTCAGTATGAATTAAGTAAATATCTGAAAAAAGAAAACAATGTTATAAGCGTCCGCGTTGATAATGAACTGCAGCCTTCCACGCGTTGGTATCACCCAGGGGGTATTTTCGCCCCAGTAAAGCTTGCCATATTGAATTCTACTCACATAAAACACAACTCTCTATTTATCCGCACACCAAAAGTGGGCGAACAGACAAAGGTTGAGGCCCGCTTCCAGTTAAATACGCGTCCTGGCGACAGTGACAATTACGCGATTCAGTATCGAGTTTACGATCAAGAAGGTAAACAGCTTTTATCTCAGAAGACGCCTCTTGAGATAACGGGAGAAAACGCCTCTTATTCGTTTGCTTTTGATTTAGAAAACGCACAGATGTGGATGCCCCATAACGCATATTTATACGATTTAGACTTAAAGCTGGTTAAAGACAACATTGAGATTGATCGAAAGAGCGTGAAATTTGGCGTTCGTGATATCGCATGGAAAACAGATACCGGCTTTTGGATAAACGGCAAAAATGTAAAGATTCAGGGCGTAGCCGAACATTATGAGGGTGGCCCTGTTGGAGGCGCGTGGACAAAACCGCTTCTACGATGGAAACTAAACCTTCTAAAAGAAATGGGCGTTAACGCCATTCGTACCGGGCATAACCCCTATCCCACCATGTTTTATGAGCTTTGTGATGAACTAGGCATAATGGTGATGGATGAAGTATTTGACGGATGGAAACAAAAAGCACGTCACGACTACGGCCGATATCATTTCGATGAGTGGTGGGAGAAAGACTTAACCGAGTGGGTTACACGCAATAGAAATCACCCTTCAATCATTATTTATAGTGTAGGTAATGAGACTCACGGTGAAATTGTCACTGAGCTTGCTGCTGCTGTGAAAAAGCATGACCCAACTCGACTTGTTACCTCTGGCTCTACCAATAAAGAAGGATTAGATGTAATAGGCATTAACGGAGGGTCTGAGAGCAAAAGTTTCTTCGAACGACGGTTTGACCGCCCTTTCGTATCAACGGAAGCCCCTCACACGTGGCAAACTCGTGGATACTATCGTACTCAAACATGGTGGAGAGACGGCCCTAAGGGAGACACGTTCGAGTTACCTAATATCACAGAGAAGGAAATTTTCTTTTACGATTGGAAGGATCCCAAAGACTGGTCGAATCAAAAACAGCACCTTAACTCATCTTACGATAACGCAACAGTTCGGATTAATGCGCGTAAAAACTGGGAGCTTGCACGTGACTTGCCTCACCACGCGGGGCACTTTCGTTGGACCGGATTCGACTACCATGGAGAAGCTGGGTTAGCCCACGGAGGTTGGCCTTACATTGCTTTTATGGGTGGCGCGCTGGATTTGGCAGGCTTTAAGAAAGACCTTTTCCACTTTTATCGAAGCCAATGGCTAGATGAACCTTCACTTCATATTCTCCCTAGTTGGACACATCCAACGATGAAGGAAGGTACGTTGGTGCCAGTATGGGTTTATTCTAATCTCGATGAAGTCGAGCTATTTCTAAATGGTAAATCCCTTGGCCGTGATAAACCGGGAAAACAAGCCGATGAGATGCAAGCAGAATGGTTCGTACCCTGGACGCCGGGTTCAATACGCGCAGTGGGTTATAAGAACGGTAAAAAGGTCTTAGAGAAAGAAATTAAAACCGCTGGCTCACCTGTTGGACTGAGACACAGCATCGACACTTATACCGCTGAGGACGGATTCAATACTGCGAAAGTAATCACTACTGAAACCGTAGATAAGGATAACAACTTTTACCCCTATGGGAGTCATAAGACCTATTATCACTTTAGTGGAGGATTAAAAGTAAAAGCACTTGAAAACGGCTCTCCTTATGAACACACCAATCGTGTTAAATCTAATTACAGACATTTATTTATGGGAAAAAACCGCGCGTTTGTTGAAGTTGCTTATCCTGATGCTCGCGAATTTGTCACTATAGCTGCTATCGTGGGTGACGAAGCGTTAAGGCTCTCGAACAAGGTGGCTATTGATGTCCAAACCATTGCTATCACTGAAATTTCAAATATCGCGTCTCAACAAATTCAAGTTCGCTATAGCGTGAACACCCCCAATGAAGAAGAAATGAAACCTTATCTGACCCCTTTCGCAGTTAACGATGGTGACACAGTATACGCGAATGTGGTTATCAATGGCCGACTTGCCTTTCAAATGAAGCAACAATTCGGACAGGGTGTGGGCCTTTTCTGGGGCGATGAAAACTCAGCCGATATGTGGGTAGGTCGCGGCTTATCATTACAGGGCGAAGACGCAGAATATGGCCAAGGCGCCGCTGCAGTGCGCGGCGCTCATGGAGTCCACGGAGGGGCTTATGGAACATTTAACGACGAAGAAGGCACAATGTATTGGTATCACGAGAACGACGGTGCTGAGGGCGTATACACTGCTGTTTTCCGTTACACGCACAACGACGAGAGCTCAAAACGGCCTATTGCTATCTATGTCAATGATAAGAAAGCGGCCATGGTTGAATTTGAACCTACCGGGAGTTGGGACAGTAAGTGGGACGAACAAGCCGTAAGCTTTACGCTAGTAAAAGGTGCCAACCATATAGAATTTAGGACCGTCGGTGAAAGCGGCCCCAACATCGACCAATTTACACTTGAGTAAATCCGTTAAAACGCTACTTCAAACTAAATTAATTGTACAAGCTTGAAGTAGCCGTTTTTTTGACTCCAAGGTTCTGATTTATGATTAGTAAAACATTCAACGCACTATTAAACGCAGCGGATACCCTAAGTAAACTGTGTTTTATCCTACTTTTTATACCGTGTGCTGCAATCTGTAATGAGAGTCCTCCTAACGTACTTCTTATTGTCGTGGATGATTTAGGGTGGGCGGATGTTGGCTATAACGACCGAAATAATGTTTTTCAAACACCCAACATTGACGCACTTGCATCAAAGAGTATGGTCTTCACGGATGCCTACGCGGGAGCCTCAAACTGCGCCCCTAGCAGAGCGGTGCTAATGAGCGGCCAGTACACACCAAGACACGGCATTTATACCGTATCACCGTCTGATCGTGGTCATCCGAAAACACGTCGACTAATTGCAACAAAAAATACGGATATTTTAGGCGATTCGGTTGTTACGTTAGCTGAACTGTTTAAATCACAAGGCTATACTACTGGCTCTTTTGGAAAATGGCATTTAGGTCAAGACGCTAAAAGCCAGGGCTTCGATCACAATGTAGCAGGCCACTTAAAAGGTCACCCAAAGTCCTACTTCAGCCCCTACAACATGCCTTTTTTAGAAGATGGACCAAAAGGCGAATACCTTCCGAATAGGATAACAACCGAAGCGATAGATTGGATTTCCGAGGTACGAGATCAACCTTTTTTTGCATATGTGCCCTACTACACCGTTCATACCCCACTGGAGACTATTGATACATTTAAGCAAAAGTACTTATCCCACCCAAAGGTAAGAAACGAAAGGCACGCAACCTATGCGGCTATGGTTGAATTGATGGACATAAATATTGGTCGCTTAATTACGTCATTAAAAGAATTCAACATAAGTAACGATACTCTCATTATTTTTACTTCGGACAATGGTGGTATAAGGTCGATCTCTTATCAAGACCCTCTGCGAGGTGGCAAAGGCAGTTACTATGAGGGAGGAACGCGAGTTCCTCTTTTAATCCATTGGCAAAACAAAATTCCTGCTAAAGAAGTAAATATTCCCGTCATAAACGCGGACTTTTTCCCCACTTTAGCTTCTGTACTAGGGAAGGTAGAGTTCAGCTATCCACTTGATGGTATTGATTTGTCGCCGCTTCTTTTGAGCAATTCATCCATTGAGGAGCGCAGTCTCTTTTGGCATTTTCCCATTTATTTGCAGAGCTACAATCCTAGCGCAGATCAATCCCGTGACCCGCTGTTTAGAACGCGTCCAGGCTCTACGATGAGAAAAGGCAAGTGGAAATTACATCATTACTTTGAGGATGACAGCTATGAACTTTACGACTTAGAAAATGATGAGGGTGAACATGTTAATTTAGCTCAATACCTCCCCAAAGTAGTACAAGCGCTTTCTGCAGAACTTCAACATTGGCGAGATTCAATAAACGCCCCGATACCTAAAACTGTAAACACCCAGTTTGACGAAGTCTTTTCTGCTGAGCTAACAGAAAAGCACCTTAGCAAGAAATAACAATTATCTGATTTAAGCTGTTATCCGACCGATTAGTAAAACTGCGGGATCATTATGAAAAACAAAACGTTTAGCTACAGAACTATCAAGACTTTCGCGATGCTTTTAGGCCCTATACTTTTTATAGGATCTAGTAGTTTTTCACAATCACAAGAACGCCAAGAAATTTCAGAAAGGAAGCCAAACGTCATTTACATAATTGTGGACGATATGGGCATTGGCGACATAGAACCTTACGGGCAGAGGAAGATACGTACGCCAAACCTGATGAACCTGGCTAAAAACGGTTTAACCTTTACACAACATTATGCGGGAAACACTGTTTGCGCGCCTTCTCGAGCAGCACTTGTTACAGGGAGGCATTCGGGACACAACCAAATTAGAGGCAATTACGAACTTGGAGATTTCACAGATGAAAAAGAATATGGTCAAATGCCATTGCTTCCAGGGACTACAACGCTCGGCACTGTAATGAAAGATGCCGGGTATCACACTGCACTGATTGGAAAATGGGGGCTGGGCGGCCCCCATTCATACGGAGTACCAACAAAACAAGGCTTTGATTATTTTTTTGGATATTTAGATCAGAAGCAAGCGCATAACCACTATCCCACACATCTCTGGAAGAATGACGAGAAGTTTCCGTTAGAAAATGAGTGGTTGCATCCCCATCAATCGCTACCTGATGGCGTCGACCCAAACGACCCTCAAAGTTACCAAAGCTACATCAGGGAAGATTACGCCCAAAATCGAATTACGAATGAAGCATTAAAGTACATCGAACAACAAAAGCAAGCGCCATTTTTTCTTTATTTAGCGTATGCCGGCCCCCATGCAGCGCTCCAAGCACCCGAGACCGAGATAGATAACTATAAGTTCGAGGAAAGACCTTACGGTGTTGATTCACGCTATCTGCCTCAACGCCGCCCAAGAGCTGCGCGTGCTGCCATGATTACCAATATTGACACAGCCATAGGCAAAATAACAACATTGCTAGCTACCCTTGAATTAGAGAGTGATACGCTAATTATTTTTACAAGTGATAATGGGCCAAGCCTTGAAGGTGGTGCCGACTTGGACTTCTTCGATAGCAATGCGCAATTTAGGGGTCATAAACGCGACCTGTATGAGGGTGGCATTCGAATGCCTACAATAGCAAAATGGCCAGGCAAGATTAAAGCGGGAACCCAGACTAACCATATTTCCGCTTTTTGGGATGTGCTTCCTACCTTAGCAGAACTAAGCGGCTCTGGCGCAAAGCTACAAACAGATGGGATCTCGTTTTTACCTACACTCACTGGCGTGGGGCCACAAGAACAACACGATTATTTGTATTGGGAGTTTCATCGTCCAAACGGAGAGCATACGCAAGCAATTAGGTTTACTGTTGACAACGACCCTAACTGGAAAGCAATTCGCTTTTATTTTAAAAACAAAAAAACGTCACCAAAATTAGAGTTATATCACTTAGGTACTGATGTTTCCGAAAAGAACAACATAGCTCATTTACACCCAGACGTGGTGAAAAGAGCAAAGCAGCTTTTCGAAACCTCTCGCTCCCAATCTGAGTTTGATGCTTGGAATTTTGACTTTTAATGTGTAGATACGACAAAGTCGCTTGGTGTTAACAATTTAATGTGTAGTGGCTCATATCTAATCCGACACTTTGATTTAAAGGTCTCGACTTGCCCTTACAGTCGGCACTAGACGAGGAACGGACCGTCAACAACTCATTAAGAGGCTTTTAATTGTTGGCTGAAATGTAAAGCTAAGCGGAACCTAGCCAACTGTTAAAAGTCCTGCTTGAATTGCTTATTATGCAAGCCCTTCATACGTATCTCTAGCAAAACTTACAGTAGAAATCCGAATTTGGTGTATATCCAAAGCTAAGTTTTGAAAAAAATCAGCGCCTTTTTCTGCCTGATATTGAAGCTTGTTATGTGACCTTTGCTCGGCGTTTAATATAAAGCACTGCTACACCCACACTTATAAGCCAAGCTAAAAATTTTACTAGGTATACCACAGCAAACCATATTGGGGTGTTTGATAAGGAAACCGTGTCGGTAACTCGCAGATTCTGTATTTCTTGTGTCTGGATTGCGCCAAATAATTGATGACCCAGCCAAAACATTAGAAAAAGCGAGATGAGAAACCAGATTAGATTAACAGCACCTAACTTTTCAAGCTTCATCGAATTCCTTTGGGCACATAACAATTTAATATAGCGCAATTTGCGCGTTTTTCTGCCAACCCATCGCTCGCTTTTATACTTTCACTATTAATACCAAACTAGCTATCATATTGCTATATAAAGGAAAGCAGGCAACCTAGATAAACTGCTAAAGAGAAAAAACGATCGATTGGATCGTTTGCCTGAATATGGGAGCGACGCTGATTATCTAGATAAATAAACAGCTTTGCTTGCTAATACGCTAATGTCCCTTGATCCCTCTGAACAGTCTACCTTTTAAAGTAGCAGAGAAGGTACGCTTCAGCCCCACTGAGTCACTGGTTCAAAAAGACAAGAAGCAGATGCTCAAAGCCGTGACACTATTGTTTTTATCCGATTCAAAATCTTTTTTGCGTCCGCGTGCGGATTGGCTGCAACGTTCCTCATCCATGGTTGGCCTTCAATCATAACCGTTGAGGAAACGCCCTTTAGGTCTTGAACTAATTGTTCTGTAACACCAAACACAGGCCTCCAATTGAAAACACCAGTTTGAGGCATACACCACAGCTCAGTCGTTTCAAATTCATCAAGGCCGATAGCAACCTGCTCGGCGACTTTTATGCATTGATGTAACCTTTTGTCTAGGCCAGCTTGCCCCATAGCCAAAAAGGTCGAAAATAAAAAGTCATTTTCGTCCCTATGTGTAAAGGCAAGCAGTTTTCATAGCCGTAGTAATTAAACTGCTAGAAAGTCACAGAGGATTCAAAGATGTCTAACGTATCAACTTAGCCTTTAAATTAATCGCCGGTACAAAATTGGCAACAGAATATGGCTGTAATTATTCATTTGTTGTGACGAAGTAGGTTAGCTTAATGGTTACTTCTCTTGATAGATTGTGGTTATTAAGTTGTTTATAGTCCTTTAAAACTAATCATCTAATCGTAAAGGGGGCTTATCTTGCTCTAAGGCATTTTTTATTGCCGCTTCAATATTTTTTAACTTGGGCTCGAAACGTCGATGAATGAAAGGATACATCTGTACCTTTTCAGGCTCCGCTACCCCTACTAAAACACTACCTTGTATGGACTCGTTAAATTCATTAATGAATAAGTCGCCGGAAATAATAAGATCCAATCTTTCATTGAGCAAGAGTTTGGCCGCGTCAAATTTTGACCACGTTGTCAAAACGTTTTGTATTGCGCGTTTTTCTCAAGCGCCCAAAGTGACATGTCTGTTGATAGTATGGGCACAGGAATTCTAATCAGGTCTTTTGCGATGGGCATATTCTTAAAGCTTTCGATCTTCCCACATAGGCCATCCACAGAGCCTTTTTTCGCTTCAAGCATTGCCCTTGCAAGACCTAAAGGAGCAATTTCAAAATCTATGCCTAATTCAGCAAATGCCGTTCCATATACAGATTTAAAATAGTTCTCGATGTGTTTGGGAAGTTGTGTGCATGCAAATATCACCTTAGAAGTGTCTGGTTTTGTCTCTGCTGCGGCATGCATATCAGTTACTAAACATGAGATTAAAAAACACAGGGTTTTGGTTGTAATTTTTACCATTTTCTGAAGATATACTGCGTAAATTTTTTCAGTGAAATATAGGTAAAACCTCGATATTACAATGAATGCTTTAGTCAAACTAAACGATGTAGTTCGGTTCTTCTTCGATGATTTTGTGTTTTTGACTGGTTTAATCTTTCGGGCGAGGCCACTATCTATGCTCAGATCAGTAGATAAGATAGGACTCGGTAATAAAGTTAAATGTAGTTGATTTCATTTTTTTAAAAAGAAAGGGTTATCAATAATGTGAGGCCGTTCAAGCGGCCCCACACTATATTGTTTTAAAATACTTATAACTTAAATCGTCTGCGTAAGTAGACCGCAGGAGCCAAAAGCAAAGCCAACCAGCTTATGGAACCTCCGCGCTTGTCATTGACGGGAATGGTTACGGTTTCCGTAGTGGTATCTATGCCATCTGTTGCTGTTACGGTAACAGTAATACGGCTTGATTGTTCATGGCTAGGTGCCAATCCACTTAGTGTGGCTGTTTGAGCGCCATTAATGGTAATAGCCACCTCGTCACCGTCTGCGTCGGTTGCAGAGGCAGAAACTGTATAGGCTTCGCCTTCATCAACACTCGAAGGTGCAGATATAGAAATGATAGGCGCATCTTGGACTCCGGACACACTGACTGACACTGTACCTTCACCAATGACATCTCCCATTACAACATCGCCCTCTTCATTGATGGTACCTAATTCGCGAACTGTATAGGTAAAGGTGTCTTGTCCGAAGAAGTCAGGATTAGGCGAATACGTTACCGTACCATTATCGTTAACAATTACTGAACCATTTCCTGGGTCACTAACTACTTCAACTGTTGAGGGATCAAGTTCTGCTTTGTCAATATTGATTGGCGCAAATGTACGGAAGCTGCCTGACAGCGACGACATGGTGAAACTGTTTATAATGCTGTCATCCATCTCGTTCGCTAAGATGTTTGCTGTAATAGATGCATCCTCGTTCACTTGCAGTGAATCATCCATCAATTCACTGGCAGCTAGAATACTACCAGCATATGTTATGGAAACTTGGTCTCCTGTGCGCTGTGAGAGGGTATATTCTTCACTTGAAGCAGGTATCGTTCCTTGGGCAGAGTTAGACGTAAGGGCGGCCAATGTAGTGCCTAATTTACCAGTTGAGTCTTCCGCACCTACGACAGTTGGGGCAACGGGTGCGTCCATTGGTCCATAGACGAAATGAACAGTGCCTGATGCGTACTCAAACCATAATTGGAAATTAAATGATGTACCTGGTTGGTCAAAAAGCTGAGCATTTTCCCATTCTACTACGAAATGCCCAGTTGTTAGTGAAACAGCATACATATTTCCGGTGCCATCACCGCCAGCTAAATCAAAGTCTGTCCAAAATGGCGCAATTACGTTATTTGGCTCTAGCAAATTTGGAAATGCTTCAGCAAACGGTGATGTAGTTTTTCCAGAGCTGGTGCCTAGGGACACGTAGCCATTGGAGGATATCTGCATAGATGTATATTGGTTGCCCAAGTATGTAATGGGTCTAGGTATATCAACGGTAATTGATGCATCGTCACACAAGTCAGAACACACTAGTGGTGATATATTAATAGCTGACATAGGTAGGTATCGAGGTGCGCCTAGTCCCGACAATAGATCCCCAATAGACGTAGATTCAGTCATACTTAGAGATGCGGTATTAACAGCGCCTTCCCATGTGATTTCACGAGTTTCTGCGCTATATTTTACGGATTCTTGGTTACCATTTATTACAGCAGAAATTGTCTTAGGCTCAATATTATATTTGCTATCAATAACGCTAGAAACACTGATTAGTCCTGTGACATTAGTATTGTTAATGGTCGCTTCCGTTACGACTAATTCACCCTCTTCTGCGACACTTGTACTTACGCTACTGCTAAATAAGTCAGGTTCGTCCGACGTAATGGGATAAATGGCAACTGGGATAAAATAATCTGTTGTTGCATCATTATTGTCTGACCAGTTTATTCCCCCAAAAGCCCACACATTAGTATCGGCGGATGAAGCATCAAAAGAAATCAAAACCTCCGCCGATGCACCGGCTGGTAACGTTGCCATTGAGGGCGTTATATTGGCTGTGATAGCTGAATCATCAAACATCGCTGTGGCATCTACAGCCACATCACTGTCGCTAGTATTGGTTACCGTAATTGACATTTCACAGGTCAATAAACAATCTGCTGAAACCAAACTTAAATCGCTGTAGGTAAGCTCAACACTTGTTGCACGTTGGAGGTCTAGTCGACCTGCGCCAATATCAAAATTATCGGCAGGGGTAGCGGCATCTTCTTTTACAATATCGCGAATAGAAGAGGTAACAAGAGCGCTCTTAATTTGCTGTGCAGACCAATCGGGGTGCATTTGTTTAAGCAATGCTGCAGCACCTGCGACATGTGGAGCCGCCATTGAAGTACCGTCTTTAAAGGAGAAGCTCTCGCCTAAATGATCAGGTGCATCGGGCGACTCTCCAGAAAAAATGCGTGTACCGGGTGCTGCGATATTCGGTTTCAGGAATGTTGGGTCACCACCGGGTCCGCGAGAGCTGTTTTCATTCATGATATCTGCAAGGCTGTCAGATACAACTCGAACAATTTCATTGCCAATAGTAATCGTTATTGCCTCTTCCGATGTTAACGTCAGGTCTGCTAGCGCCGCCCCAGGTGTTGAGGGTAGCATGAGAGATGGCACCATTTGTTCAGGTCTTAATCCTGCCATTTGAATGGGAGCTTCTCCGCGCCCTTCTTGGTTATAAACAAGTACCGCTGTTGCGCCGGCCGCTTCAGCGTTAGCAATTTTGTCAGCAAAGCTACAAGTACCGCGGATGATTAGTGCAATAGCATTATCGAATGCATCTTCACTTGCATAGGGCGCACAGCCTTCTATATTGTCTGCATCTATTTCACCAGCAAATATCACTGGGGCTGTAAGAGGGTTATCGAATGCGATGTCAGGGTTCCCTACAGAATAAATTGCAGGGATAGCGCCAATAGAAGTATCACCCGCTATAGTCACTTCATTCGCAAACAGGCGACCAGTTGTCGTGTTGGCAACGGTGAGTACGTTTTCGTCGCAACCTGGGCAACCTATGGTGGTATCACCGGGGCCATCATTACCTGCAGCAAAAACAGTGACAACACCAGCGTCTTCCATTGCCTCGAAAACTCCCGCATAAAAACTGCTAGGCTCACCTCCTGCACCTCCACCCCACGAATTATTTACAATGTCGGCACCGTCTTCCAGTGATGCTTCTAGCATCGACAATAGCATTGAAGATGCTCCGCTAGAGCGAGTTGGTTCAGCTGATGTAGCATATAGCCCTTTATATACCATCAGGTACGCCGCTGGAGCTACACCTGAAATTTCGGCTTCAGCACCACCGCGCTTTGCGAGAACACCATAATTTCCCACTGCGGTACCTGCAACGTGTGTTCCGTGCCCATTAAAGCCAAGTGGACTCTCATATTCGCCATCTGCAAGATCAAAATTTTCAGTTACGGGGGCGGCACGGGCCACTATTAGTTTATTATTACAGAATCCAGGAACTTCAGAACAATAGTCATCTGTAGGTAATGTAGCGGGATCTGGCGCAGTAAAATCAGTGCCACTGAATAGTGCATTCTCGGGTCGAATCCCGCTGTCGATAATCGCAACTTTTACGCCTGCGCCTGCGTTTTCTTTACCACCCAACTGTTCCCACGTTTCTATAGCGCCTATTAAATCTAAACTCGCGTCCATCTGGGCATGGTGAATAACATCAGGATAAACCGCTTTAACATTGGGAAGACTTGCTAGTTTTTCCAATGAACCTTTAGATACAGTGCCTGCGAAACCGTTAAATGCGGTGGTGTAAGAAAAGTCTGAATTGAATGATGAATCAAACGTCTTAATGCGTTGGATAACAGATTGCTGTTGTTCTTGAAGAAACGACTTATACTCCTTTGCCGCATTTGTTTTGAAGTTAACTTTTTGACCTTTGTGCGCTGATGCCGAGCTGAGGCTTGTATTTACACCGCTAAATTGGGCCATGGGTGAATTATTCAACTGAACGATTACACGTACCCTGTCATTACCTGCCTGAATAGCGTTAATCAAAATGCTTTTCTTGTCAAAAGAACCCTCAATAGCGTTTTTTTGTTCAGTGCTTGTTCCTTTGATAGGAAGTGTGTCTGTCACTGCTAAAGCTCCGAAGGTAGAGCCTGCTAGAGCTGTTGCTACTACTGTATTTATTAATTTATTTTTCATAATTATTCTCGTTTGAAAGTTCCCATGAGCGAGTCGATATATTTGGCTTGGGTGAGAGTAGGTCTGAGGCCTTTTATTTATTGATTTTGACGACCCTAATATTTTGTAGCACAAAGATTTTTACGATGTAATGACTTGTGGTAGATGAATTTAAATTCATTTTTTAATAACGTTTATAGTAGTGTTTAGAATTGAAAACAAAGAAAAAACGAATGTTTTCTATAGATGTGAAAGGTTGTTATTTTGACCGAGTATAAGAAATATTAACGCTATGTACGCCTGACAGCCTCAAGCAGCAAGTTCAGTCGCTAATCCGCGAGAAATATTATGACCTGAACTTGTTGCACCTCGCCGAGATGCTTGAGACTCACGAACACATTGTTGTTAAGCGCGAGACACTGCGTAAATGGGCACATGATATCCATCATGTAAAACGGGCTAAGCGCAGGCGTAGCCGTGTTCACAAACGCAGAGAGCGAATGGATGCACCCGGATTAATGCTACAAATGGACGGCAGCACGCATCGTTGGTTCGGCGATAAGAAGTCTTGTTTAATCGCCATGATTGATGATGCCAATAGCGATATTCATGCTGAGTTCTTTCCGTCAGAAACGACTGAAGGCTGTATGAAAGTCATGCGCTCAGTCGTTGAGAAATACGGTGTATTTAAAACCCTATACGTTGATCGTGCTGGAATATTCGGTGGCCCTAAACGCTGCAACTTCTCCCAGATGCAAAGGGCCTGTAAGGAGTTGGGCATTGAAATTATCTTCGCCAGTTCTCCTCAAGGTGAAGGCAGAATTGAACGTGCCTTCGATACCCTGCAAGACAGGTTGATACCGGAGTTACGACTTAACAATATTAGTGATATGACGGGTGCGAATAGTTACCTCCAACACGTCTTCATCCCTCATTTTTGGCGTAAGAGACTGATTGTAAAATCAAGAACATCGGGAACCGAATATACACCTTTACCACTCTACACCAATCTTGATGATATCTGCATTACCAAGGTCTACAGAAAAATACGCAACGACCATACGTTTAGCTACGGCGGAAAACTCTACTTTATCGATTCTCCGCTTAAGCATTAAATCGCAAACCGGAAAATTGAAATTCGTACAGCTAAAAACAAGCAATTCGAAGCTTACTTCGCCGGACGAAAGCTACAGGTAACAGAAGTCACTGAGCCTGAAAAACTGTCCTCGGAAGACAATGAGATCCAGAAGAAGCTTGAGGTATTAGCGTTGGCTGACAGGCTTGGAAATGTAGCAGAAGCATCCCGACTCAGTGGCGTCTCTCGCGATACGATTTATCGCCACCGAAAACTGCTTAAACAAGGTGGAATCCAGTCTCTAAAACGTCTAGAAGCGCCAGATCTTCATCACAAAAACCGTACTGACAGAGCCATTGAGGAAGTCGTTATCAATGTGTCTTTATCTAATCCGCATATGGGCCAACAAAAGGTATCAATGAGAATGAAGGCTGAGTTCGGTATTGATATGAGCGCCAATGGTGTTCGAAACATTTGGCTTCGCAATCAACTTAATACGACTCAGTTAAGGATTGAGAAATCCCAATGTGCATTAACTGTTTGAGTTTGTAGAAGTAATCAAACAAACTGAACACAAATAGAACTTCTTAAACATTTAGATAAAGGGAATTTCCAGATGAGAGTTTTTTTCAAATTTTTTTCGTTCGGTCTAATACTTTTACTGCTGGTTGGGTTTGTATATCAATCATATAAGAGTTACGTCGATTCATCCTCCTTTGAGAAGTCTGGTGAAATGCTTGACGTTGGAGGCTATAGCCTTTACGTCGAGGATAGTGGAAGTGGAAAGGTAAACGTAATCTTCGACTCTGGAATGGGCGATGACTTGTCTGTTTGGAACAAGGTAGCAAACAAAGTCTCAAAGTTTTCGAGAGTCATCACATACGACAGGGCTGGCCTAGGTTGGAGTGAGGAAAGTCCGAAAAAAAGAGACAGTAAAGCCATTATCGAGGAACTTCATTCAATATTAGAGCAAAAGAATTTAACAGGGCCAATTGTTCTAGTTGGTCATTCGTTTGGTGGGGTAAATATGCAGCTTTATGCCCTTACTTACCCCGAAGATATAGCGGCATTGGTTTTGATAGACTCTGCCCATGAAGACCAAATAAATAGAATGCCGAGAACGGGCTTATTTCAAAAGTACGTGTTCAAATTTGGCATGTTGGCAGCCCCTTTCGGACTGCCTAGATTGTATCTATCCAACACTTCTCCAGAAGAGAGAGCCAAAAAAAGTACAACCAAGCATCAATATACCAGCTTAGACGAAGCCAGTTATTTCCCTCAGAGTCTAAATCAATTAGACACACTAAATCCGAACTATGGTGGTTTGCCATTAATGGTTATCGCTCGAAATCAACCGTCCTCTGAAATTCAGAATAAAAATACAAAACATTATATATGGGCGGGTCTGCAAGAAAGTCTTGCTTCTCGTTCTACTGATAGCACATTAATATTTACGGGAGAGCGCCAGCATTCTATCCACAAAGTACAGCCCGAAATCGTTATTGAAGCAATTCAAACGTTAGTAAACGGCTTCTAAGTAACATAAAACATACCCTGTTCAATACCACAGGGTATGTACTGTAACCTTACTGACGAAAAAGTGATATTATGACAAAGTCGCTTGGTACTTATACCGTCAGTTTTCCTTGGTAAACACATAAAATCATAAATAGGATATAAAAACTGTGTACAACAAGCGGTCATAAAACATTGCGCGGATAGTGCTATATTTGAACGACATAACATTTGAGTATAAGAAATATTAACGCTATGTATTACCCACCGTGTCAGATGTATTTAAGGCTAGTTGAACCACTACTGTTGAACCACTAGACATTAAATCCATTTAATGGAGTTGTGAGGCTGTCATTAATATGGTCTGGCAGTTGCTGAACTTAGCGTTAAATTGACCAAAAGTTAAGACTACCAGACAGACAGCGATTATTACTCGATCACCTTTTTAAAAATCAGTTACTGTTATGTTTCCCTCAAGCATTTTAGCCAATAATGCCTGCCACTCTGACGTATCCCAATTGCTCCGCATTCCCATCGAAATCGCTTTTTCTAACAACTCAACAGACTTTTTAAAGTCGCGCTCTGTACGAAGTCTGTAAGAAATAGAAAGCAAGTAGTGGTATTCTGGATTTAGGTTTTGCGAACTAGAGATAGCGTCTAAATGCTCTATTGCGCCAGAAACATCCACTAGCGATTTATCATTAGCGGTAAGTTTTATTTTAGCAACATGCAGGCTGGCTGCCTCATCACCTTTCTCTGCTGCAGACTTAAACCAAAACAGTGCTTTTTTCTCATCGTGAATTATCCAAGGGCTTGTGAGAAGTAGTTTGCCTAAACGATATTCAGCCCTAGAAAGTCCATACTTACTCGCCTGAGTTATCCATTCTATTCCTTTAGGTATATCTCTTTGCTGCATATATAACTGTAAGCCGTACTCATACATAGCGCCCGGATGCCCTTTTTCAGCAAGATCTTTGAGCAAATTTTCTGCCTCGTTATCCTCACTCTCCATCCAAGGGAAAATGACCATCGCTATTGCGAATTGGTAAAGTGATTCAAGTGTCGGATTGTTCTTAGCTTCTCGCAGAACGCGACGGGTTTCTTTATAAAGGCGGGGTAAATTGTCATTCAAATAAAATTGGTCATCTATTGCTGCGCCCATGAAGGCACGATGGATAAATTCGGTCGGCTTTTGACCTAACTCAGGCTGTTTAAGCGGAAACAACTTGTATGCATCAAGAAAGCGTTTAGTGTTTCCGGATTTTTGGATTACACGCACGTATCTCACAGAACCGTCGCTTGCTACATCATTTTCTACTACCAAAAAGCCCGGGTTGTTAACCACTATCGCAACATCGAGTACTTCCCCACCATCCAAATCGTCAAAACCACTATCGAAATTCTGAAGTTCATTATCAAAGTTTTGAAACTCACTTAACTCTTCAAAATACACTCTTTGTTCTAGACTGCTTTCGCCGCTAAACGTTACGTTTTGACTAATAGTATGCTGGTTAATTTCAGGTAGAAACTGCTTTTGAAAACTAGTGTGAGCCTTTCTTTCCTCATCTATTGTCCTCATAAGAAGTGAAAGTTCCGCTTCGTCTAAAGACGATTTCATCTTTTCTACAATAAACTGCGCATTGTGATACCCCTTCTCTGCAGCCAGAGAAAAGTAAATCATGGATGAAACAACACTTGGCTCTACACCTAGTCCTTTCGAGTACATCACACCAAGTTGATACTGCGCATGTGCGTTACCTAATTTAGCGCCTTCTTCATAAAGTGAAAGTGCTTGCGTATGGTTCCCTTTTTTAAACTCTGTATTGGCTTTTAGGACATTTACTCCATGACTACTGTGAGATACCAATGCAACTAGTACTACCGCAAAACATTTCTTGAGGCGCATAACAGTGCTTCCTTTCTAAAGTGAGTGACCTGGTTGATCAGTCTGGTAATTAATAGGGCGCATACGTCATTACATCTGCCGCGGATAGTTTTTCGTATACAGAAATATTGTCGATTAAAGGTTTCTCACCCAGCAATAAGGCCATTTTGTTGATTTTCGGCGCAGCAAGATTCTGAAGCTGCTTTTCAGCGCCGCCGCCAGTAATCTGTTTCCACTTCCACATTTTTTCTCCCAAAATGTACGGCTCCAGAAAACTCATTGCAGCCTCAATGCTTGCACCGTGTTTGCTTTCAATGTCCATTAGATCAACGGGAGTATGGCGACGGCCTAAATCAGTAATTCGCGTTAGAGCCCACAGATTATTAACGCTGTAATTAACCGATTTAGTTCTCGCTAATTCTAACGGCTGACTTCCATCCGGTTCTATTTGCGCTGCTATCCGTGTTGTTTTTACGGCATTCAACTTCTCTATAGCATCACCTTTTTTGCCTAAATAGATCATTAAACCTATCGCTTGATAATCGTAATTTGTTCCGTGGTTGTTTTTTCTTGTTTCTTCTAACTTTCCGAACTCACTTGTTGTCAACCATACGTAGTATTCCTCAAACCATAACCGCATTTTTGATGCTTCTTTCTCTTTCCATAGCCCTGTACGTTTCAACAACTGAGCGACCGTAGCTACTTTGCCGATGTCAGTCCAATCGATGATTGAAAAGTTGGTACCCGCTGACTTACCTGGAATAGCCTTTCCATAGTCGACGTTTGGATTCATTTTTGTTTCATCATTTATGAACCATATTTCGACAATTTCTTTAGCCTTCTCTAGATAAACTAAATCCTCAGAAAAATAGAATGCTAGAGTGAGTACTTCCAACGAATCAAGCATTGCATTTCTTCTTTTCCAATCAGTTTCTGGTCCATTAGAAATAGGATTAAACTGCCCATCTTTATAAATCCAGGGCAAACCGTCTTCCTTGGTTTCATCTGGCCAGTAGTACGAGCCCAACGTATAATAATCATGGATATCGCCACTGGCGGGCAACATCGTTTTGTTAGTGACGGGGTCTACGGTTTCTTGTAGTTCAGTATTAGCAAGGCTGAGTAATTCTTTATAAGCAGATTCATATGACTCATGACCCTCTGAAAGTCTTTGCTTTGATACGAGTAACCTTTCTTCATTTAAGTAAATAAGTGGTTCGTTTGCGTCTTTTCTCTCAGAAGCGATAACAAACCCAAGTAAAGAAAGAGCCAAAAAGAACGCTACATTTTTCAGCAAATAATGCCGATTACTCATTGTTTGTACTCACTCTGATAACGTAATGCCCAGCCGAAAACTCAAGTTTTTTGTTGATTTGCATTTTATTTTTTGAATGAACGTCCAGTGCTGAACCATTTACCGTTATTAATCCATTCAGTTTCTGAGTTTTACTTGTTGTTTCAGAGGTATTGTTAACGTAAGCAACCGACGGCACTGCTACTGTAGCAGTAACATTCGGCGGTATTGTTATTTCCATGCGTAATTCACCTTGGTTCAAAAACCAATAGGATTTGATTTCGCCATGAGGTGATTGATATGTCGCGCCAGCGTGTGACAAATGAGTCGTTACAATAGGGGAAATACGAACTTCTTTATAACCAGCGCTTAAGGGAGTTATACCTGCCAACCGGTCGTACATCCATTGCCCAATAGCGCCATAAGCGTAGTGATTTAACGAGCCCGCCTTTTTCACATAGCCTTTGTCATGCGTATACCCATCCCATCGTTCCCACATTGTGGTAGCCCCCTGAGACACGGGGAAAAGCCACGATGGATAGGACTCTTTGAACAAGAGTTCTAATGCAAAATCTTGTCGGCCAATTTTTTCTAGCACGGGCGCTATTAGAGGTGTTCCTAAGAAGCCCGTTCTTAGGTGCCCGCCGGCAATTTCAAATTGCTTCATGAGGTTAGCTTCGGCAGCTTGCAAAATTTCATCAGAAACTAAGTCAAAGCCTATGGCTAGCAAATAGGAGGTTTGTGTGGGTTGACCTTGTTTGATATTGCCTTGTTGATCGAAGAAGGCTGCTTGAAAGTTCGCTTTAACTTCTTCAAATAAAGAAGCGTAATGCTTTGCGTCATCTGTTCTCTGCAACACCTTAGCTGTGCGAGCAACTATATCGAGGGAGCGGGCATAAAAAGCTGTCGAGATAAGCCCATGATCAGTTTCGCCACGACGCGAATCCTCGCGCGTTGAATAGGGTTGTAACCAGTCCCCCACTGTCCACATTTTGCTTACGCCATTCTCAAGTTGGCTTTGATGATAAAGAATCCAACGTTTCATCATCGTGTAGTTTTCTTTGAGAACGCGTTCGTCTCCCGTACGCCAGTATACGTCCCATGGGATGGTCACTGCGGCGTCTGACCAACCCGCCTGCACAATCTCGCCTACTTCGTTAGGTACCACGACAGGAATACCATGGTTATCAAACTGCTCTTCTCTTATCGACTGTAACCAAGCGCTCCAAAATGCGTGACTATCGGCAATAAATAGTGATGTGGGCGCAAAAGCAAGCGCGTCACCAGTCCACCCCAATCTTTCAGAACGTTGTGGACAATCGGTGGGAATATCCAAAAAGTTACCTTTAAGACCCCATTCTATGTTCGACTGTAGCTGGTTCAATTCGGGATCTGACGAGGTGAAATGACCGGTTAATTCAAAATCTGTGTACTGAACGATACCTTCTATCCAATCAAGTTGGGGCGCTTCTTTTTCATCGAAGCCACTCACTTCAACATATCGGAAACCATGAAATGTGAATTGAGGTTGCCAGTCAACAACACCGCTTTTAGCCGCAACATACGTATCTTCCTGTGCAGCGCTTCCGAGGTTTTTGGTGTATAGGCTACCGTCACTGTTAATACCCTCAGCGAATCGTATTTTGAGTTTCTCCCCTTCAATCATAGGCAGGTTGACGCGCGAGACGCCCACCATGTTCTGCCCCAAATCAAATATAATCTTGCTATCAACTTTATGCAGGGAAACGGGGGCCAACACTTGTTTATTCTTAGAGGTAAAATGACGCTTGGGCTCCAGCAGAACATCGCTATCTATGTTTGAAGATTGTACTGAACGCCATTTTTCAGGAGCGTTTTCTGTTTCATATTGAGGCTCATGCCAATTAGCGTTGTTGTTTTTAAGCGAAAAGTTAGCATCAAACATTTCACCATCGTATAAACTAGAACGCCTTAACGGGCCTTGCTGAGTCGCTTGCCAATTCTTATCCGTCACTACAATTTTGCGCGTACCGTCTGAATATTCAATCTCTAACTGGGCTAACGCTTTTGGGGTGATGTTCCGTTTTTTGTGCCAGTGACGTTTTGGGCCAAAGCGCCCTGCGTACCACCCTTCAGCGAGGGTAATACCAATAGCGTTTTCACCAGAGACGAGCAGTTTGGTTACGTCGTAAGTAAGAGTTTCGATGCGCTTGTGATAAGGGGTATAGCCAGGTGTCAGTACATCGCTTCCAACACGGTTGCCGTTGATAAATGATTCGAATAGCCCTTTTGCAGTAATATACAAGCGTGCCGATTTAATACTCTTATCTGCTGTAAACGTCGTTCGCAAATATTGAGGAATATGGATAGGCGTATCAAATTTATCTAGCACAAGCGGTGTGTGTTGCTCTATCTCAATCCATTTTGCGCTCCAGTCGCTACTAGATAACAACCCGAGTTCAAAAGAAGCTAATGCACTCCAATTAGAGTCGAAACCACGCTCATTCCAATATTTAACCTGCCAGAAAACTCGTTGCCGGGATTTTAACTCATTGCCCTCGTAATGGACGAAATTAGTTGTATCACTATTAATGACGCCGCTGTCCCACAAATCTGGGTTGCCAGGCAAAAGGTCTGGCGATGAGGCAACGACTATCCGATATTGCGATTGCGCTTTTACAGAAGCATCAACGGGGAGTTTCCATGAAAATGAAGGCTGAGCATCATAGAAACCAACTGGCTCTACAAAGCCTTCACTGATCGTCAGTTGCTCCGGTTGCGCTAGTGTTTGAACGTATTTTTCTTTATTAGCACAAGAAAACAATAGCACAGTTGCCAAACATACAAATGAATAAGTTTGCCAGTCACGCAGCAAAGATGTTGAATTTTTAAATAGTGGAAGTTTAAACATAGGGTTAATTCTCAATCGAACATTTTTTACCGCTGTAGCTTTCGTTATTTAACATTAGTTTCGGCTCCAGAGTGACGGCTTATATGATCTGTAAAATGTAGTTTGTTATGAAGACAGAGCCGACACTTGAACGTTTTTATACAAGGCGCTTCGCGTGAACATATGACGTAGCCCTATACGCCCCTTCTTAATATTGGGGTGGCTAGCCGTCGACCACTTATAAAGTTGAGTTTGCTCTTCGTTAGACACTTTCATCCATAGTGTGTCGTCGCGTTTGATAACCGTTATTTGGTGCGGAACTCCAGTCTCAAAGAAGCCCGTGTTGGTGAAATCCCCCTTCAGTGCAGTGCCCATTAGGCGTTTGTTGGCAAGTGGAAGATACCTGCGGGCTCGAATGTAGTCGTCAGGCGCATCGTCTTCACCTAAACCAAATGCTGCATAACTAATATGATAAGTGTCCATATTGTCGAAATAGTGGCGCATGTAGGGTTCGTTGCGGTATTCAGCCCACTCCATAATGTCTGTGGGAAACTCTGGTGTACCTTCCCCAGATGCGAGCAAATACAATACAGTCACGTATAATTCGGCACTGTCGGTGCGGGTGTATTCGAAACTGACTTTTACATCACCTTCAAATGTACGCTTGGTCCATAACACCATGTGGTGCGCATGATTATCTGCCTCAGGTCCAGCCTTGACATGCATACCTTCGGGCAAATTTTCAACGGTTCCAATTAAGCCGTCTTTTATCCAATTTTCTCGCCAGTTTTCCGTTCCTGAATCGAAAAATACCTGTTGCCAATTAAGGCTCCGTAACTCTTCAAACTCTGAACTATCAGAAACAGAGTTATTTAATCCAGCGTCAGGAAAGTACGCAACAGTATCTGCATCGGCCGCGTGATTTTGAGAAGGGTAACTATGCCTATCGCTTACACATCCAGATAAAGCAACAACAATCACTGTAAGCGAAAAAGCACATTTTGAAAGCTTCAACATCGTAGAATCTCTTGCAAAAATACGTTATTTTTGATTGTTAACGTAACATTTATGCAACAATTTGACATATTTTGATTACTATTGAAAGGGAAATATGAGGGCAGACAGTCGAGCAGTGCTTTCTTATATTCTCGCTCTAGCTACGAGAAGTAAATTTGGCTTTTACGCACAACTAAATAACACGCAACCGCAGGGGTAAGAGGGATGGCACCCTCTCACCTAACTTTTGCAGCGTAGTCATAAGCATAGCGCTTAGGTTATATTTGAACACCTAAATCAATGACTTGTAAATAAAGCGGCAGCGCATTTCCAGCGCCTTTTTCCATTAAATAGTAGTACGCTTTGCCGTTTTCAATATGAATGGTTCCATGATCAAACTTAGCCCCAGATGTTTGCTGATAAACTACTTCAAAATCGTTGGTACCACCTTTCGCTTTTTCAACAAACGGGTAACCGTTTTTGAGTCCAATTAAGAAAATACTATCACCTGACGCATAGATAGAATCGGCCCCAGTGAAGTCAGTTGTAATCGTAAAGTCTTCTGCGTTGGCAGGTTTGAAGGCATGTATCGACACTTCTTGGTAGTTACTTCGCTTAGTATCGGTAGAACTAACGTGAGTTATAAAGTGAATATCGTCGTTCTCTGTAACCGTCCAGTCAAAGCCCGTTACAATGTGCACAGAGTTGGGTTTTTGATGATCGATGTAATCGCCAGGCTCAAAAATTTTTATTTCGTCTGAGTCAACTAAAGGCCAAGTCATCGCTTCGCCATTCACATTCTTCCATTCACCTAAACCATCAGGATGATCGGAGTACGCATAGTAAACGCCATTTTGATACTTATAGCGGTCATTATTATTCGCACTTCGTTGCTGAAAGCCTACGCGCAATTTACCGTTTATATACTTCATCTGACCATATAACCCCCAGTTGTATGGGTTACCATGCGTTTTTTGGTCTTTATGATTGAAAGGTGTAAAGCGAGTCCACACTTGTTTTTCGGCATCGTATTTATTGAAATAATAAGCACCATTGTTGTTGCCTCCCCATCGCATGTAATGCAGAAGTTCGCCATCTTCACTTGTGTAGAACTTGGGGTATGTCAGCGCAGAAAAATTCTCTTTGTCTGCCAAGTTACCGGTCATGGTCAAATGTTTGTAGTCATCGGCACCCTGACTCACTTCACTGGTATCTTTTACGAACTGTTCTAATGTAAATTCGTCATCCGGTACATCTGCTGCACCGACCACTGAATAAGAGTAGCGGAAAAAGTCGTTAACAAACCGTCCTTTGAACCTGCCATTTGCATCGTCGTCGACATAGGCATGCATGTCGTAAACCATATGAATTGTGCCATTTAACGGGCTCACAGCTAAACCTATTGTGTTGTGAGACTCTCCTACCAGTGGATCGCCACGAAAACCTGTGTGTCGATGAGGAAACTGGATGGTCTTAACAACGCCAGTTTTGGTGTTAAACCTTGAAAGCATAACATTGCGTTCTTCCTTGCCGCCTTTGTACCAGGTCATAAAAACGTAATGCTTGTAAGGTTTTACGGCATCACCATGAGCCGAGATATTTCTTCCAAAGAAATAATCGTACTCGCGCCCTGACGAAGGGTTTTCAAAGGTTTTATGATTGAGCTTCTTACCATCAAAATGGAGCGCGCCATCCGTTATTTTTGTCTGGCTCTCGAGAAATACCCCACTCTCTTTGTACATACCAGAAGATACATCCACAGTATCGCTCGAGGTGCAGGCTGTTAACATTGAAAGCGCAACCATAGCTTTTACATAAGCGCTAATTTGCTGCGTTGAGCTGCGTATTTTTAGTTTTAATTTCATCGGAATTACTCGCTATACACTTACAAGCAGTGTACATTTAATTAAAACCATTTTCACTCATTAATAACCAAATTCAGTCAACCGAAAACAATAAATGTAATATAGGAAAGACTGAAGGTTATCCATATAACGCAAAACCGTTAAGCTTATTACGCTTACAAGCTTTTGAAGAGAGGGCCGAAATTTGCTAGTACATCACGCAAAAAAGTTTAAAAAATTAGGTGTATTTGTAAAGAACAACCTTACTCCTCTACTTCTTATTAGTTCTATATCTTTCAGTATTAATATCTACGCTTCTGTAAAGTTAGATACTGAATTACTTGTCACTGACAACGCACTCTTTTTCAATGGGAATAAGGTCAAAGGCTCTTATACAGAAAATAACTCAGATGGTTACGATTATATCTTCGGCAATGCATTATCGCCTCACGGTGACTGTATTAAGGTGTACAAACACTTTGTGTTTATGACGTGGTATCAAGGCGGCAAAAACAATCGGCATGTAATGCTTTCACGCCTCAATACGAAAACTGGTGTGCTTAAAACTATTCAGTTTCCCCACCAGCACACAGGATTTAGAGGCAAATGGTGGTTGGGCGAAACACATAACACGATTGCAGTGGGGATAAGCCCCGTAAACGACACCATTCACTTGTTATACGATATGCATCGCAATGGTAGAGTGGAAGCCTTTTCTCAAGATTATCTGCGATACTCTTATTCCCTTGAGGGCGCAGCCTCAGTGCCAGACGACAAGTTTACTTTGAAACAATTCGTCAACTCACCCGCTGGCCACTATAAACATTTAGCCTTCGATGGCATTGACGACATCGATACAACAAAACTTCTTACCTACCCTGCTTTTTTCACAGGAAAGGATGGAGATTTGTTTATGAAAATGCGTTACGGGTTTTCAGCAAATGGAAAAATGCTTTTCGCGCGTTATGACGGTAAAAAATGGCATGGATATTATGATTTCAACCAGGTTTTAGCCTCAGAGCATGGTAGCGAATACAACTGGGGTTTGTATGGTGACTTCAAGTACACCGGCGGTAAATTTCGTATAGCGTTTCAGCGCCGGTCAAAAAACACCTCAGACAAATACCTATATCAAAACGGTATTTACTACGCGTATTCCGAAGACCTCCATGGCGTCTCGGACTGGAAAAATGCATACGCTGAACCGATTAAAATTCCCTTAGCTATTTCTGAAAAAATCCAAATCGAAGAGCCTGGAAATTGGGCGAAAACAAAGAAAAAGAACCAGGTTTCCGTTGTTCACGGGTTTGACTTCATAGTAACAAACAGTGGCGATGAGCACTTCATAAGTAAAGTAGAAGACCTTGAGTTTAACGAAGAGATAAATCTGCATACATTTCGTAAATCTGGGCAAAAAAGCTTTACCACTGTTCGGGTACCCTTTGGTGGTCAACTGTTTAGTAATGGGGACGATGTCTATCTTACTGGATTGAAAAATGGGCATGTTGTGATCGCAAAGGCTGAGGACAACTCAGAAACTTTCACTACTATTTACGAACACAAGCAAGGCCCGACATTTGATAAAGCCGTGGTCTTTTTTAAAGATAATAAGGCCTACTACTACCTGAAAGACGCGGAAGGCTCAGACGACACGCGTAGTTTGTATCTACAAGTGTTTTCATTGAAATAGCGGTGGGCTAGCTCATTTCAAAGTTCGCCCAGCAGATGTGTGAATACTATAGAAACAGATCTTTTGAGACGAGAAGTAAATTTTTTACGGATAGCACCACATAGATGGAGAACAATCTGTTCATTTGTGCTCTGCCATCGTGCAACTAATAGAAACAACAAGAGGTTTTTATGATGAAACAATCCCTTTTGAGAACACTGCTATTTACTTTGCTGCTTCCACTGTTTGCAAATAATGTAGTACTTGCACAAGACATTAAACATGGCCTGCGCGATGAAGCAGGCCGACACATGATCCCGCGCGGCTTTGTAGTAAACACTAACGATGCGGGTGGAGAAGTTAACTTCTCACAAGAAGATTATGTGCGCATGGTACGAATGGGCGCCAATGTACAGGTGGTAAGATTAGAATTAGGTAAATTAAGCACTTTCGGTAATTCAACGTTTCAACCTGAATACTTAGCGCGTTTAAAACGTGCTGTTCGCCTTGGCAGAGAAGCGGGTATTAAAACCGTGTTTAAGTTAACGGTCTATGGCGCCAAAGGTTTTTCATGGCCAGACCTATACTTCAATCAAAATAAAGCGCAAGAAAAGTACATTAACGCATGGCGACATATTTGGGATGCATTTAAAGACAATGATGCAGTTATCGGCTATGACTTGGTAAACGAGCCGAGAAAAAAAGAACTTACACAGTCTTATGACGAGCTAACTAGCGATTATTTAATTCCGCTTTACGAAAAAATTATCGATGCCGCACTGCCCTACAGCGACGAAAAGTTGTTCTTGATTCAAACTATTTTTATGAACAAAGGTGAAGCAATAAACAAAAATCAGTACGCGGAAATTAAGAAAAGAGTAAACAGCAAAAACATTGTTTTTGCTCCACACATATACCAAGAGTATATCGACTACATCGCACCTACCATGGAACGGTTTGATAAAGAAGCAGACCTACTTCAAGCACCAATTTTGGTGGGGGAATGGGGATTTCCCACGTTACTTACCACCGATAAGTCTGTACAAGAACAACTCCACTACATCGAGTTTTATATTCGCACAGCGAAAATTTTTGACCAAATGGGTGTCGGTTCAATAAAAGCTTGGTTTTTAGGTAATCGTAGCTATCAGAATTTTTTGCCTGGAGGTGAATCGACCTGGGCGATTTTTTCGGATAAACAAGCCGACGGAACAGTTGAGCGAAAATATATCACCGATATAATTGCTCGCCCGTATCCGCAGTATATTGCCGGCGATATTAAAAACTTTATGTTTCATTTCGCCACCCGCACACTAGATCTCAATATCAAAACCGATAATAGTAAAGGGGCATCAAGAATATTCGTAGCAGCTGATCGCCACTACCCTGATGGATTCTCTATTCACGTCGGCGACGACATAATTCTAACACACAGTCCGATGAAAACAGGTTTTCGTGTGTATTCGTCTAAAGCCAATACGAAGCCCAGTGATTTTATCTGGGATGCAGACAGGCAGCAGCTGGTTGTGCTCGCCTGGCCCTCAAACGATGAGCTAGTTAATGTAAGAATAGAACCAGGGATTTACAGAGAACCAGATCCGGCTGCAAAGAATTAGACCTCGTAGCAAATACCTGATTATTACAGCCAAGGCGAGTAGGTTACAATTTAAGCTGCCATTAAGATTGATTGGGCTTACAAGGCTTTAAACAACAAAACAATCGAGTGGATAGTAACAATGAAATGCGACGGCCTAATAAACATCATCTAAAAGGTAAGCGATTTAAAAATTGAGTACCTCCTGTTCGACCGCTGCTATTTCTTCATTGCCTAACTAGTGGTGCAACATAAAGATTCAATATCATGCAGCGTGCAGATCGTTATAGATTTGTTAAATTTACGTTGCAAACTCGCTATTAATGATTTATTTTGACACGAATATGATTGATATTGATCGTTTTTAAGTGCGAATAATGATGGTTTTTCTGACGTCACGATAGCCTGTTGTTACTTTTTGATAATAGCTCGGCCATACCCGCTGCTTAAATTAACGCCCTACCAGTATCAAACTAATCGTCAATTAACGTAATTCAGATTTGATCTAGGTTTAGCAAAAAGAGATTAGCATAAATGAAAACACCAAAAATGTTCGGCTATACCACTGCCATATTTACAACGGCAATTTCCTTGTCCCTAACTACACCTGCAGCATTCGCTCAAGAGTCATTTAAAAGCTGGGATCCCAGATGGTCGGTTCTATCATCAGGTATCTCTCGTCCGCAAACCAACGAAGAGAGAAATGCCCTAAAGGAAGCCGTAGAAGACGGCACAATTGATACGCGCGGCACTCGTATTGACGTGAATAATTCAGACGTTGAGCGGACAAGTACTGGAACTCGCTCTCCAATGTCGAATAGCAAACTTCGCTGGCACAATCCTTTTAGTACTGGTTTTGACAACCCGACGAGTAGTCGTTGGTATCAAAAAGATGGAAATACACAGGTATTTCGTGTTTTTCCTGGCGACGAGAATTTGGCTACGTCTCGTGAGGGTGCAGGCCGTAGTGAAGCTTTCGCTCCAAACGACGGTATCCGATTTAACGATAATAAGACTATGACATTCTCTGCACGTTACCGGGTTCACGCCCACAATGGCAGTAAAGACGTCAAAATTTATCAGTCAAAGGCAACCGCAGAGGGGGGGTTTGATCCGGCGTGGGGAGTAGCGCTCTGGGTAGAGGCTGACGGTGACGTGGTGATCGTTAAACGCAGACAAAGAAAGTCAGACTGGGTTAAGATCGATACAGGCAAAAATGTTGGCGATAGCTTCAACTTCCGCGTGACCGATGATGGTCGCAACTACAAGGTGTTTATTGATAACGTTGAAATGGCCGACGACTCGTGGGATCGCGGTAACTTAAAGTCTGTATCACGTTGGGGCGCTTATGTTCAGGGTGGAGAAGACGGCGTACTTGACGGGCTCGTAAGTGACGCCCAAATCATATTCGTTAGTGGAGCAAGGGTGACCGTTAATTAACTCCGACCAGCTTACATTTCACCCTTGTTGTGTCATGCACCAAGGGTGCAATATGTAAACGTTAAGATTGGAATATTAACAACTTACTCAGTCAATATATGAAGTGGTCTCGTGAAAAATTAATGCTTCCTTTACTAATCGCTTGCATTGGTATGGTAGTAATCACTTTATGCTTTATACCTAATAACATTCAGCAAGCGGTAGACCCAGTGCGTCCCGCTGTCTCTCTTGGCCCTGTACATGACTCCAACACTGATTTAGGCAAAGGTATAGGGCCAAAGCACGTTTCATTAACTGCGCAAACAGAACAGTCCGATGACACAACGATATTAGAAAACTTATATCAGCTTATTGAGTCCAATCCTCGACAAGCAGCTGTTCTTTTAGACAGCATGAAATTGACTTCAAAAGGTGCACTTACTTTATCTTTAGTTAAGAATTGGAGTTTAACAGAGCCAGAAAATGCATTTAATTGGTATCAAACCCAAAAGGAGGTTCTGTCAGAGTCAGAATATGAAACTGGCATGAGAGCCTTGCTTCTGCGCTACGCTAAACACTCACCTCAGAAAGTATTTTATGATCTTCAGGAATATATTTCAGCTGAACATCACTCAGAAGTAATTGTTGCTGTGGCTGATGGTTGGGCAAATAACGATCCTGAACAATCAATAGTCTGGCTTAGAGAAATAGCAGCCCTAGGCTCAGTGCCAAAAACCACAATCGATGATGCTTACGCAAAAATCATGTCGCACTATCTCAATCATGCACCTAATTTAGCTTTCATTGTTTTGATGGAGTCGGAAGGAATTTTTAACACTGAACAAATCGTTCCTGAACTCGCAGTCAAACAAGCAGAAGAAGACTTGACTACAACAATTGATTGGCTGGCGGCTACTCAACCTGTGCATGTTCAAAATACTAGTTATATCGCAATGGCAAACGCAAGAGTGGAGAAAGATCCCGAAGGTGCTTTTCGGTTATTGACCGAAGTTAGAGAAGTCATAGCAAACAATGAACAAAGCTTTACAGAAGCGGTAGTCCGTTTAGTAAAGCGCGCTGACCATTGGATATGGAGTAATTTCAGAGAGATTCCGCTACATATGCATTATGCCGCATCTGCGGCACTTGCTGAGAGAGCATTAAGCGGGAAGTTACCTTTGGAAGAGTATCGACTATGGCTTATAAACTCTCCTAGTAAACAGGCCCTAGAAGGTGGTGAAGAAGCAATTAACAATTATCAGGAAACCGAATCTTTAAACGAGCCTTAAGACAAAGTCGATTCGGAGAGTGTAAAATATCTGTGTAAGTAGCATTCATAGCCAGCTAAGTTGGTCATTGTAGACTCAAGTGGTCAATGCAACAGTTATACTAAAATACTGATTTGCATGAGGACTGCTGATGAAGCGAATAAAACGTACGTTCACTCAAGATGAGCGAACACTTGTTTTTGATTTAGGGAAGCAAGGTGCTGGATTCAGTGATATTGGTCGTATCATTGAGGCAAAGCCGGGATCGGTATTCACAATTTTACGTGAAGATGGTGGCATTAAACCTAGACCAAGGCATCGTAATGTTTCCCACCTAACGCTATCAGAACGCGAGGAAATCCGCGTTTCGTTGTCTGCAAAGAAGAGCATTAAAGCGATAGCTAAACAACTAGGTCGCTCTCCTTCGACCATATCACGTGAAATCGCCAGAAATAGAGGGCGTAGATATTACAAAGCAGTTGATGCTGATAACCGTGCGAAACGAATTTCCAAGCGGCCAAAGCCAGGTGTTTTAGAGCAATACCCGGAGCTGAAAAAGTTGGTTATAGAGCTGCTGGAGTTGAAGTGGTCCCCAGAGCAAATATCTGGCTGGCTACGTGTCGAGTATTCTCGGCGTAAGAAAATGCAGGTATCACACGAAACCATTTATAAGTCATTGTACGTTAGGGCGAGGAACATCATTCATCACTCGTTGACTGAGCATTTACGAAGAAAGCGGCCTATGCGGCACAGTCGGTTTCATAGCCGTAAAGGTGATAGAGGCTCTATCAATATAGTTAATGGCATTTCAATTCACGAACGCTCAAAACATATTGATAATCGACGTTCCCTTGGCCACTGGAAAGGCGACTTAGTAACAGGCTCTAAAAACACTCATATTGCCACATTAGTAGACCGGAAATCGCGTTTCACAATCATCTTGAAGTTAGCAGGAAAAGACGCAGATTCAGTGAATTCGGTTTTGTTAGCGATGTTTAAAAAAATGCCCTCTAATTACCGCCAATCGCTTACATGGGATAGGGGTATGGAACTGGCTAAACATAGCGTTTTAACAGCGGAATTTGGCATGCCAGTATACTTCTGCGATCCACGATGTCCATGGCAACGAGGTACGAATGAAAACACTAATAGTCTTATTCGACAATATTTCCCTAAAAAGACGGATCTATCACTGCACTCTCAAGACCGACTCAGTGAAGTCACAACTCAACTAAATGAACGACCAAGAAAACATTGAAATTTAAAACACCGTCACACATGATTGAAAGGAGTGTTGCGGTGTTCACTTGAACTTACAATGGCGAGCTTAGCAATGTTGCTGTACTCGTAATTTCGTTAGCGTTAATTTTCAAAGCATGTAATTCCCAAGCTCGTAGCCCATCCTCGCGAAAGCTGGTGTTAAATTGTTTAATATAAAACCGTTACCTTGATTTTATACTAACACATCGCTTGCCGCTTTATGACAGTAAAACAACTGGAGTACTAAGTCATTTCAATCTTTTATACTCCTTCCGCATCTGTGAATTTTTAAGCAGAGAAGCGCGATGAACAATCCTTCAATAATCATGTGGTAAAACTTCCAACGATTTTGTAAGGTGTGAGGTGGTACGTGGTGCACTGTCTTTCCTAGAATTGGTATTTAATCCCAGCCTGAATAGCTTGTATATCGCCAATGCTGCTGAATGTATTGGCATAGGCCAAAGAAACAATGATCTTATCGCTTGCAAGCAACTCGGCGACTACTTTTACACTAAAATCTAGACCTTCAAGCTCACCTTCTGCCTCGGGACCGCGGTTCAGGAAAGCACTTTTACGTATTTCAGCATTCTAGTTACTCACACCTATCATTGGGATAATGCTGAAGCGTTTTGTGATTGGAAGTGTACGCCCAACTCATGCTTTAAGTTCCACGATCCCATACAAATCTGTTAAACCCAGAGATAAAGCTTGATTACCAGAACCGTTTACATTGCCTTCTATAACAATATTATTCGACCATCTATAAGAAATCGAAGCAGAAGTTGCAGTACCTACGTCACTTATCTCATCAGTAGAAATGTCGTCGATAACGCCATCATCTATTTTGAATTCGCCTACTCCTGTTTCTAAGCCAATAACAAATTTTCCCTCAGCAATTACCGGACTACAGAAAGCACACACAATTACAATTGTCCAAGCTTTAAACATTGTTTTTTCCTTTCAAAGATTATGATTTAAACAAGACATTATACAAATGGAGCTTCTCTCATATGACTACAGACACAAGCAGACACATTTACCCACTATTTTTGAGAGATTCCCGAACCGTAGCTAGATTTTCGTTTGTCGAATGAATAAAAGTATTTACATCAACAAACCTCACAATTTTTCTGACTTCGATAGAGTGCAGATAAACCTGCACCCTATCGATTTATTTACCTTCTGCTAAAAGCTTGGTCTTTGTGTAAAGCTAGGCATTACAACCACCAAGGCCTTTGCTGTACTCGTATTACCTTTTCCATCAGATGCTTCCAGCTGCAATTCAATTCTACTGCCAAACGACGCATTTGACGCGTTGACCGTAAGTATCGGATTAGTATTGTCATCGATCACGATGTCTGGCCCTGCAGTTTGTGTCCACAAATATTCAAGCTCATCGCCATTTGAGTCACTTGCATCACCAGTCAAGGTAATTTCAGTAGTGAAGCTACTAAAGAAAATAGGCTTTCCATTAATGCTTACTTCTGGCGCAGCCTCAATTTCAACAGCGTTATTGGGGATCACCGGCTCAATCAGCGTAAAATCATCATCGATAACCTCAGAAGAAGCTTCAAACGTAAGGCTGTTACCTTCAAAAAACCCAGTCACAGTCAATGTAAAAGGTAGCTCCTTTTCTTCACCTGGTTGTTCCAAATACATGCAAATGAAACGGTCTGCTACGACATCTTTTGTGATGTCACCAATGACACTTTCACCATTAGAATAAGTGAACATCTCACCTTCGGTGCCTGCAAAATTTTCATAGCCAATAACTACTGGCGCTTGGTTGCCTAAGTCATGTTCTACATCTCGATATGCAAATATAATGTTAGGCTCATCTTCAGCTGGTACTTGGTTAAATAATGCTTGAAAGCTAATGGTATCATTGCTTCTTTCAATACCAGCGGCTTCGGATTTAAAGCGCATTTTATCCCACTCAACGACAATTAGTTGAAAATTGGATGTGGTGCCAAAATACATATTGCCTCCGTTTTCACGATCGATTACTAAATCACGCCAAAATGGAGCTATCAGGCCATTAAGTATAAATTGATCTGGCATCGCTCTAGGATTATTCGATAAACCAGAAGTATTGAAAACAACTGACCTAGAAAATTCATCAATCGAAATCAGCCCGTTTTCAAAGATAGACAACACATATGGAATACCCTCTGGTGTTTCTGTTCTGCCCAAAAATGACGGACTAATATCCAATAACTGAACGATACCATCGGATGCCTCGCTGGTTAGTAAGGGAGGTACACCTAATTCAGATAAGGGAATATAACCACCGTTTAGTCCAGCGCTAAGTGGCGTTTGACACATATTATCATTTTCATTGGTTGTAAAACGATAGCTAGGGGCGTTCTTAATAGTTGATAACTGCACTATGTCCCATGACAGTGTATTTTCACTAATTGAGAATGTAGCGTTGTCAGGCAATGAGCGCATGTCAGGCAAAACGCCTTTTGGTAAATCAATAACAACATTGTAACGTCTATCGTTGGGACCTAAGTTAGTCGCCACTTTGACTTTGTAATCAACTTTTTGTCCCTTGTTTATCCTGTCAAACTGCTCAGTTGTTATAGAGATGTCATCTTCTAGTTTCGTTAAGTTAATCGGTACTGCCGCAAATTCATTACCTGCTGTACCCTCGACACCAAAGGTAACTACACCATAATATTTTGATGGATTTTGGTCATCTTCTATGGACCAAACAAAGCGAAGGTTAGACGTTATACCATCTTCACTTAATGTATTTGCTACACTCACTACGTCATCGTTGAAGCTCTCTACATAGGTAAATTCGAGCCCAAAATCATTTGTAGCACCTTCGATAAAGTTGTTTTTATTTTGTAGCACTATCCAATAATCACCTTTGTCGGGTCGAACTAAATCAAGAGCACCGCCACCAAACTCAGAATCGAAAGACTGAATAAGCTCAAATGCTTCCGGTAATCCGTTTTGATTACGATCATGAATAAGGTAAAGACTATACTCTGAAGCTGTCGTTTCAGTTACTTCAAAAACGACTCTTGTTGTTACGTCAAAGGTGGAAATAGGAATAACAAGTGTTCCATCTTCGAGGTTATCAAAAACAGATTCGTTATCACTATCAATAGGAACGGGAATATTAAACGATTGTGGTCGTGCCATACTAGTATTGATAGTAAGGTCTTGAGGATTACCAATAAAAAAGTCACCAAATACTTGTGAATCAGTATTACGTTTCGCATTGATATTCACGACATCAGGAACACTTATACTCGATTGGCTCACTAATATCGGCATATGCAGTTCTGGACTGCTAGTAGACGACAATACTACTTGACCAAACGTCCAATCTTTTCCAACTAAGGTTCTGCTACGAAGCTCAAAATTGATTGTTTGAGACTCACCTTCATCAAGCTCGAATGTCTGTGGCGACGCTACGACAGTTATATCGTTCGATTCAGTTTGTGTATTAACCACCCACGAACCGTCTTGGGTTGCCGTTACCGTTCGAGTCCACGAACAAGATATCAAACAGTTGGAGTCAGTTAAACTTGGCAGGTTAAGTGTCTTCTCATCGCCACCGTCAGCTGGGTTAGCCATGGCATAATTTACATCTAACTCGTCCATAACAAGACCAGCCTTAGCTGCTAAATCAACACGAATACGACCTGAACCCATGACTAATGCGTCGGCGGGTGTACTACCATCTTCCAATGTCACAGTGCGTTCTGCTGTCATTGATAAGGCTGAACGTATATTGTCTGGCGTCCAACTTGGGTGTAACCCTTTTAACAATGCTGCAGCACCAGTAACATGGGGGCTTGCCATAGAAGTACCACTGAGCAATCTGAAGTCGCTCGCGTTAGGACCTGTACCGTCTTTTCCAAATTGTTGATCTGCATTGGCTGCATATATAGATACACCAGGCGCTGCTAGCGTAGGGGATAGTGTATCAATCTCTTGATTGGGACCCCGCGATGAAAAATCGGCAATAGCATCAACTCTATCAGGGTTGAACTGCTCGCCCGCAATTGGAGCAAATATTGTACCTTGGTGCTGCGAACCCGAAGTTAGCCATTGCTTCAGGCTATCACCATCTGACTGCCTCAAATGGATACCTGGAATAGAGAATTCATTGGCTATAAGTGTGTCAGCTGTTTCTGCAGTATTTACAACGATAATCCCAGACGCGCCACCGGCCTCGACATTACGAGATTTTGTGACCATGCCAATATCTCCACGGTCGCAAACAACAATATTATTTTCAAATGTTCCAGCAGGGAACGGTACTAAACATTTTGCCGCAATCTCGTTGGTTTCATTGGGTATTGTAAAATCACCGGCATACACAATACTCCCGGTTGTCATATCACCTATACCTTGACCCGCCATAGGTGATAAATCGAATGCGCCACCACTAAATTGGCCCAGTGTGTTTCCCAAAGTAAACTGTCGTCCATGTTCAGTTGCTGCAACGGATGTATACCAAGGCGCTGATTTATTTGTACCTTGTCGGCCAGAATTTCCTGCCGAAGTGGCAACAAACATACCGGAATTTCGAGCAGCTAAAAATGCGTTCTCTACCGCGTTATTCCAAGGGTTTCCTGGAGGACTCGATATAGAATAGTTCAACACGTCAACGCCATCTTTGATAGCGTCTTCAATAGCCAAGACACTCGCCACTAAACTACACCCACCGTATGTGTCACCAGTGCCACCGGGGCTGCATACTTGATATGAAATAATATTGGCATGTGGCGCAACACCTGAAAGGCGGTCAAGGCTTAAACCCAGTGGAATACCATCACTCTCCTCAACTTTGGAAGTTGCTTGAAGTGGAACATCAAACAATACGTTTCCACCTGCGGTGCTAGCAACGTGACTGCCATGTCCACTATAGTCTTCCCCATTTGCAGGCAGGCCTGGTGGAAACACAGAGGAGTCGCTATAGTTATCTGTAATCAGATTGTAGCTGCGCACACCAATCAATTTATCATTACAAAGCTCTGGAAAACCATTGGCGCAATCCCCAACGTAATTGCCTTTACCTAAAGGGTTTGTGTGCGCATATCCATCGTCGCCTACCGCGGCAAATGAAGGATGGTCAGTATTGATACCACTATCGATAATACCAATCACTATACCTTCGCCCATTTCAGATAAACCGTTGGAAGCGCTGCCGCTCCATACTGCTGGAGCGCCTATTAATGACGGCCCAACATCAGTTTCTATTTCGACTGTTACGTCACGCTCAACGGCTAATACACCATCAAGCCTCGCTATTTTTTCGGCTTCCTCTGGTGTGACCTTTAGCACCACGCCATTCATTGCAAACTGGAGGGAAGCAATAACTTGATTGGCTGGCGCAACATTGTATATGGAATCCATCATACTCTGTTGCTTGCCTTTCAAATAGCGCACATATGATTCAATATGACCTGCATCTTTTACAATTTTTTGGACAGCGCTGTCTGATAAAAAACGATTGTTCATTTTCATCAGTTTCATATGTGGGTTTGTTGCTTCTAAACCTGGTACTGAGCCTTGATAAAGAGGGACGGGTTTGTCTTTAAACCTTACGACGTATTTATAAGGCGTGCCCTCAACTAGTTCATGGTCATAGTGCTCAATCTTAAATGTTCTGTTACCTGTTATTTGCGTGTCTGGGTCGATGATTCGAACTGGTGCGACATTTTCAGGTGACCAAATTTTCCTAGCTTCAATATCATCTGCGGTGTCAGCAGCAGCATAGTTTATCGAAAAGGAGGCCACGATAGACGCGGTCAACGCGACCGTGTTTGCCTTGGAAAGGTGCTTTTTCATAATTTTTCTCTTATTTATATATCCTGCTTGGCAGCAGATAAATGTTTAACGCCAACGCTAAAAAGGCACTATGCCTTTTTAGCGTATATTTCCATGCAGCTTCGCCACAAGGAAACACGCTTAAACCCTCTCTAGAATATCGCGGAAGTTTTGTGGTAGAACATAATGAAACGAAGTTAAAAAAGGCAATTCCCTTAGAAATCCCTTGGCTTTTCGCGATTTTTAATGGAAATAAACGGTGCGAATAAATTGACTTAGCACTGTTACATTTTTTTGATAGTTAGTCGCACTGAGTCAATATTTTTCAACATACTGAGGGATTACATCATCAAAAGGCATACACATGACAAACTTGGTATTGGTGTCACAGTAATCAATAAGTTTTTCAATTAAGCTGTCTAAGGCAGACAAAGAGGTAACACCTACCTTGACAATAAACGTTGTTGGGCCGGTGATATTATAAATTTTAATAATTTCATCTTGCTCAAGAAGCAAAGCCTTAAATGCTCGCTCTTTTGTGCGATGGACCTCACATTCGATCAAAGCCGTAATAGGAATCGCGATTTTTCGAGGTTGATGATGGGCTGATAACCCATAATCACACCTTCTTGTTCTAACCTTCTGACTCTTTCGGAGTATGAAAAAATCAAAACGATGTACTACCCGCTGTGTCGGCTTAATTGAAAGCTACCTATAGCGAAAGTACAAGATTTCAAACCTACTCGTACTTCCATCATACGCGAAGTGCCGTTGCCAATGGGGATAACACCTTTAATGTTTTCTGACAGTGTTTGCTGTTTATTAGATACCTTTACT
This sequence comes from Alteromonas sp. OM2203, assembly GCF_048517045.1. Taxonomy (NCBI): domain Bacteria; kingdom Pseudomonadati; phylum Pseudomonadota; class Gammaproteobacteria; order Alteromonadales; family Alteromonadaceae; genus Alteromonas; species Alteromonas sp. OM2203. The sequence continues at coordinate 4,633 of NZ_CP183210.1, read as the reverse complement.
GTCATTCCAGCTTGTATAAAAGGGATCGCGGTAAGCGGTGCCCTTACACTTACTTCAATGTTATTTGGATTGACCACTCTAAGTAAAGGCATGCCCAACCGCGTATATTCTCCGATAGACTGAAGTTGCTCAACGACTAAGGCGTCAAACGGAGCGGTCAATTGGCTATGTTCAATGTGATAGGCGGTTAATTCGACGGCCAGCTCTGCTTGTGCAAATTCTTGTTGTGCAACTTCTAGTTGAGATGCGATTTCGTCCAAATTATCTTTCGAAATGTTGTTCAGTGTAGTCATAGACAACAAGCGCTGTTGTCGTTTTTTCAATAGCGGCATCAAGCACCATACCAACTGAAAAAGCTAGTCCTGCAAGTGATATAACATTTAGAGAACTTCCGGTAATCAGCAGTATTATTGCAGTGCTTAATAAACAAATGGGAATAGACGTAGCAACAGTGATCGTTGCTCTAATCTGGCGTAAAAACAGCCACAATACTCCCACAGCAAGTAACACACCGATAGCAAGATTGCTGGTGACTAAATTAATCGCTCTGTAAATAAATACCGAGGCATCGAATGATTGTTCCATGATTAAGTTGTTTTTCGCCAATAAGGTACTGTTAAGAGAAGATACTCTTGTTTTTACTGCCTCAAGTGTAGCTAAAGCATTGGCATCATTTTCCTTATTGAAATATACGGCGAAAGCTGGGTTACCGTTTTGTATACTGGTAGAGGACACGTTATTAGGCTGCACTTTGATATCTGCGATATCGCTGAGTAAGATGGGATTACCATTTCGCCATTCCAATACTAACTGCCCAATGTTGTCGGGCGAATCGTATTTTCAAAGTAAGATACATAGCTTTGAATATTCGCGTCACTACTTGGAAGGATTTGCAAAAAGAAAGCGGTAAGATATTGAGAGCTAGTACCTTGACTCGCCAAATTAATAGTCGGTGATAGTGCATCTCTGGGTAAAGGCGGCAAGCGATTCATTCTACTTGTCACATCAACCAAGGTCTTTTGCATATCCGTTTCTAAACTAAAGATAAGATTGATCGTTGCTCTGCCTTGATCAGCCGTGGCATCTAATCTCTGCAAGCCGGGAATGCCACGCAATACCTCTTCTTGAGGCTCTACAAGCTCAGACTCTACTTCTTTTGGCGAAGCAGCGCGCCAACTGGTTTGAATTGATATTTGGGGACTCTCGATATCTGGAAATAGCTGCATGGGTAAATTAGATAGACTGTAAACACCCAATACAGCGGCTATTGCAACGACGATGAATACAACTGAAGAATTTTCTATGGCCTTTTTAATAACTTTCATATTTATTTACAAAGATTGGGAGTTGATGGCGGTTATAAGCCTGGTTCTGTCTTAAGAAAGATAAGTGCTATGCTTGAATTGATTTTTAAGTTGAATTACATCTTAAGAGTAAACAACCTAAAAACAATCACTCACCGCAAGATAGTCGGCCGTATAAAATGTTTCTTTTATCGCTCTATCGTGGAAATATGCAATTGGTAGAGATTCGTTTGTGTTACATTCAAAATGTATGGTTAGGCTTTTTTTAACTTGCATAAGGGCATACGTGCACACCCTGAATTATAAAAATAAAGTGTTTATCACAATAAGATGAACGGTCGTATTTTGATGCTCAACTCGCTTATCTACTCTCGAAATTCATATACATTAAAAGCCAATGTTAAAAATGGTGAAATAAAATGATGAACTCTTTACGGTTGCGCTCTCTGTTTTTCGTAGCGCTAGTTGGCATAAGCGGTGCGCACAGCCTTCCAGTGTTAGCGCAAACTACAGAAAAAGAAGCCTTATCTAAACTGTCCTTTATGATTGGTGACTGGGTTGGAACCTCAATCAGTTATGAAAAAGACGGATCAAGTGAAAGCATTTCAGTTAGGGAAAAAATAGCTTACCAATTGAGCGGTAATCTGATTAATCTTCTAGTAAGTTCCAACGCCTTAGAATTGCAAACTGTTGTTCGCTACAGTGTTGAAGACGGAAAGTACTATTACCACCCCTTTACTAAAAATAGCACAGGAGAATTTGAGGGGATTATGGAAGATGAGAAATTTGTCGTGAAAATTAATGATACCTATCGCCTTACGTTTGAAAAAACAAACACTGGCTTCAGAGAATATGGTACTAGATTAAAAGACGGAAAATGGATTAAAGCGTTTCAAGACGAGTTACACAGTATCAACAACGTACAAGAAGAATAAACGCTGTTTTGCACCCTTTTTTCAGCTGGACTAATGACTTGTTTTGCATACTTCAAATTGAAATTTGGCAATGAAGCGGTGAATTAAACGTTAGCCAAATAGTTGAGCTTGCTGGGCATTGGTATTGCAAACTTGTCTGTGAAACTTGGTGCCTCAACGTCATCAAATGACGGTGATTAGATAGATTCATTTCGTGGTGGCGCTTTGCATGTGTTAGCAGTAATAAAAGAGCCATTCTTATCAAAGTGCTTTAATATCTTCGCGGTGATGTCTGGCTCTGTAATGCAGGCGATTTCTTTGACATTGTTGCTGTAAAACGCATCGCAAGTTGAAATATCAATGTTGAATACTCTTTTTAAGCGCTGAGCCCACGACATACTGCGGGCATGGTATGGTTTATCTGAATCTTTCATATGCTTTGCTAGGACTATTCAATTCTTACCACACCGCGAGGCCGCGACTTCTGCTCGTGCATTGGCATCGGCCGCAAATACCCATTAAAAACGGATAAAATTGAGCCTGGATTGTAGAACAAGGCGGCCAGCCTAATATTAAAGTCAATCGGTGAATAAAATACGCGCATTGTTTCAGCTGTCTATGGCATTTTGAGTTCATACCTGACGTTGCCTGTGGTAGCTAGGCTTAAGCGTTTTCACTCACAGCTGGCCTCGCTATATATCTATACAATCACTCTAGTTTATCTTTTTGGTGGGTATCAGTAAAAACTCTGCATGTAAGCTATATTTGCTAGTTAGTCAAAGTTTTGCGGTCTTTGGCTTGCAATTTTTTCAAGGTGCAATAATTTCTTACCAAGACCCTTCCATACTGCCATGCGATAGTTGACTGATGAGGCCTGTAAGGGCAATAAACTATCTTCGTGATAGATTGGCAAGTTTAGAAAGTTGTTGTCCATGTCACGTTGGATCAGCCAATCTGGCTAGCAAAGTTTGGTCGATTCAACACACTTCAAATGCTGCTTTACGCATTGAGTTCTATTAGTGCATGCCAGCTATGCTTAAGTTCTTATAATCAGTTCTGAAATATCGAGCGAAAGCTCACGCTCACCACTTGATTTTAATTGCATAACCCGTGCCAAAAGCACGGGTTTAGTGACATTCGTTGATGCTCGTAGTATTAGATTGCCTTACAGCGATTTAATGCCTGCAGATAATAGTAATCGCCATAATTTAACGAGGCATTTAACTCATCATTTGCCGGGAAGTTCCCTGTAGCCTGTTTTAACAAGAAGTGGCCGTTTTCGCCTATATCAGCCAAATAAGCAGGTGAAGATAGTGTCCGCAGCATTTTCATAGCGGCATCGTAATAACGCTCTGACTCGGCCCCTTCAACAAACGTCGATAGCTCTAGTAGCGCACTTGCAACCAACGAAGCCGCAGACGAATCTCGGTACAACGTCGTACCTTCATGTTTCGGTGCATCGTAGTCAAAATAAGGTATTAAATCATCGGGCATATTGGGGTGGCTGAGGATGTAGTTTGCGATGCCGCGAGCATGATCTAAGAACTTCTCTTCTTGGCTAAATCGATATGACATGGTGTAACCATATAATCCCCACCCCTGTCCGCGCGACCATGAAGAATCGTCAGCAATACCTTGGAAAGTTTGCTTCCAATTAGGTTTACCCGTATCTCTATTGTAATTCACCAAGTGAAAAGAACTGTAGTCTTCACGGAAGTGATGCTCCATAGTGACAGTCGCATGGCTGATGGCAGCTTTGCGGTAAACTGGGTCACCGGTTATTTCAGATGCACGGTACAACAATTCCAGATTCATCATGTTGTCTATAATGACCGGGAATTCCCATGTTCCCCAACTCCAAGAATACGTTACACCGATTTTGGGGTTATAACGTTCCATTAATGTTTTTGCCGCGTTCACGATTACTGTTTCGTATTTTTTATTGTCTGTTAGGCGAAGGCCGTTTCCGAAACTGTCGTAGATAATAAACCCAATATCATGGGTTTTACGGTTAAATTGATTTTTTTCTAATGCGAGCGTCCACTCGTTTGCCGTATCTAACCAACTTTGATCTTGGCTATGTTCGTATAGATTCCAGAAACTGCCAGCAACAAAACCGGTAGTCCAACCTAGCATGGGTTCTAGCCTTGGCTTACCTTGGCTATAAGACCTAGGAACTTTCTTAGGGTCGGTATATGCTTTTCTGAATCCGTCATACTGAATAGTTGCGTGATCCAATGCTGCCTCGCAAAACTTAGCATTATTTTCCGGCCAATCAATTTTCTTAGAATAAGTGACAGTGTTAGGTACTTTTTCTTTTACTACGGTAGCGCTGGCTTGCTCATCTGTTGCGCTGCACGCATATAAAAGACAAGCAGCCAAAATGGAGGTAATCATTTGCAGTTTTTTGTTCAT